>JAIRXY010000122.1 GCA_031268055.1 Prevotellaceae bacterium
ATTGTAGATGTAGATAAAAACGAGCTTTGCAAGCCAACTGTTACGCCGGATTTACCGGTGTGGGCAAACGTAAAAGATGTGATAACGGATTTGCTGCGGCATGATTTGTCGGCGTGCCACTCGCCGGCGCACGAAAAATGGGTAGCATGGAGCCACGCTATCAACCTAAAATATCCGACAACGCTACCGGCTTACTACGAAAAGAAAGGCGTATTAAATCCCTATGTTTTTATACATGAGCTTTTCAAAAAGCTGAACGATGATGAAGTGGTGATTTGTGGCAACGGCGGCGCCAGCGTCATTACTTTTCAGACGGCTACCATAAAGCGGCGCCAGCGATTGTTTGCCAACTCGGGGTGCGCGGCCATGGGCTACGGATTTCCTGCCGCCATTGGCTGCTGCTTTGCGCAAAACGGCAAGCGGGTTATTTGCATTGACGGCGACGGCAGCTTTCAAATGAACTTGCAGGAGCTGCAAACGGTGGCGCACCATCAGCTTAACCTCAAAATTATTTACATCAACAACAACGGATATCATTCTATCCGGCAAACGCAAACAAATTTGTTTCACCCGCCTTTGGTGGGCGTTTCGGGCGATACGGGGGTGAGCTTTCCTTGCGCCGAGAAAATAGCGTATGCCTACAGCATTCCATTTATAAAAATTGAATCGGTTGATGATGCGGTAAAGCTGCATAGTTTTATAGACAAGGCAGGGCCTGCTTTTTGTGAAGTAGTGGTTGACCCGATGCAAAATTTTGAGCCGAAGCTATCCTCAAAAGTACTCCCTGACGGCAAAATAGTATCTCCTCCTATTGATGATATGTTTCCATTTCTTGATAAGGAGGAATATTTATCCAATAAAAGTATAGCTGATGTATGAATGTCTTACAGAACCTACCATAACGATTTCTTCTTGAAACACATGGTTACTGAAAATGAGAAATCTACGAATATACTAAATTTAAAGTCCCTTTTGCAAAGCGCCTAAAAATTACTTACGGAGGTTGAGCAGGTTTAGCATTATTCTATCGTTCGGAGCTAAAAATTATTGAGTAGGAGCAACTTTTTTGGGAGAAAAGAAAGTTTTTCTTTGTCGATTTGCAAAATGTTTATATCTTTGCAGTCCTCAAATTTTGGAGGAATATTTATTGTAACCTATTTTTTACTGCATGTACGCAATTGTAGAAATAGCAGGCCAGCAATTTAAAGTTGCAAAAGATCAAAAGCTTTTTGTACACCGTCTTCAGGATGCCGAAGGAGCATCCGTAAGCTTTGATAAAGTCCTGCTCACCGACAGCGACGGAAAGGTAAACGTTGGCACACCTTGTATACAAGACGCCACAGTGAGCGCAAAAATCCTTAACCACCTCAAAGGCGATAAGGTGATTGTGTTTAAAAAGAAGCGCAGAAAAGGCTATCAAAAGCAGAACAGCCATCGGCAGTGCTTCACTCGCATACAAATTGAAAGTATTAACGCTTAAAGAACTTACGGAATATGGCACACAAAAAAGGCGTCGGCAGCTCAAAGAACGGACGCGACTCAGAAAGTAAACGCCTTGGCCTAAAGCTTTTTGGCGGGCAGCAGGCAAAAGCAGGTAACATTATCGTCCGCCAGCGCGGTACGGTGCACAACCCCGGCCTGAATGTTGGCATAGGGCGCGACCATACGCTTTTCGCGCTGGTTGACGGTGTAGTTTCGTTTAGAAAAAAAGCCAACGGCAAGTCATACGTTTCGGTGCTGCCTGTGGCCGTCGTTGCGGCGTAAACGCTTACTGCAAAACCATCTGTTAATACCCCTCGCGTTTTGCAGAGGGGTTTTTTCTTTGCGCACATCAAATTTGCCACATGCTTGTAGGTAGCGCGATGTAAATAGCGCGCGATGTGCTTGCCTGTCCCGTAGAGGACGGAATGTCGGTAGAAGCTCAGCAGGCCTGCAAATCGTAAGGCTTGAGCCGAAAAAATATTTTTAAGCTGTAATTGTTTTTTGAGGAAATTCATATAAATCTTTGACCTGCCATGCTTACTTTAAAGATTATCCGCGAACAAACCGCTGCCGTAGTAGCGCGGTTAGCCGTAAAAGGCTTTGACGCGCAGGAAATAGTAGCCGAAATCGTCGCGCTGGACGACGACCGCAAGGCAACGCAAACAGCGCTCGACGCCAACCTTGCGCAGCAAAATGCCACCGCCAAAGAGATTGGCGCACTCATGAAGCAGGGCGACAGGGAGGCTGCCGAAGCTGCAAAATCAAGCGTAGCAAAGCTAAAGGCGCTATCGGTTGAGCTGGAGCAAAAGCTGAGCGCAACAGAACGCTTGCTGAGCGACAAGCTGGTGCTGCTGCCCAACCTGCCAAGCGCGCAAGTCCCCGCCGGAAAAACCGCAGAGGATAACGTGGTGGTGCGGCAAGGCGGCGACATGCCAACGCTGGAGGGCAACGCTGCTCCTCACTGGGAGCTGGCAAAAAAGTACGACATTATTGATTTTGAGCTGGGCAACAAGCTAACGGGGGCAGGATTTCCCGTCTACAAGGACAAAGGCGCTAAGCTACAGCGCGCGCTCATCTCCTTTTTCCTCGACGAGAATACGGCGGCAGGCTACCGCGAGGTGATGCCTCCGCACGTAGTCAACGCCGATTCGGGCTTTGGCACAGGCCAGCTGCCCGACAAAGAGGGGCAAATGTACCACGCCACCGTCGACGATTTTTACCTCATCCCAACAGCCGAAGTTCCGGTGACCAACATCTACCGCGATGTGATTCTAAATGCAGCCGAGCTGCCCATTAAGCTCACGGCCTACACGCCCTGCTTTCGCCGCGAAGCAGGGTCGTACGGCAAGGACGTGCGCGGGCTTAACCGCCTGCACCAGTTCGACAAGGTAGAGATTGTGCGCTTTGAGCTGCCCGAAAATTCCTGCGCCGCGCTGGAGAGCATGGTGCAGCACGTGGAGGGCATTGTGAAAAAGCTGGAACTGCCCTACCGTATTCTCAAGCTTTGTGGCGGCGACATGAGCTTCACCTCGGCGCTCACGTTCGACTTTGAGGTGTACTCTGCCGCGCAGCAAAAATGGCTGGAGGTGAGCTCGGTGTCCAACTTCGAGAGCTTTCAGGCCAACCGCCTCAAGTGCCGCTACCGCACCGAGGACAAAAAAACGCAGCTGGTGCACACGCTCAACGGAAGCTCGCTGGCGCTGCCGCGCATTGTAGCCGCGCTGCTCGAAAACAACCAAACCGAAGCCGGAATACGTATCCCGTCGGCGCTGCAACGCTACACGGGGTTTGA
>JAIRXY010000052.1 GCA_031268055.1 Prevotellaceae bacterium
TCCGGCTGGTTGTTGCGCTGCGCCGACCGCGCCAGCATTGTGATGTTCTGCATGGCGTATGAGCGCTCGCGCTCTACCTCGCGCCGCTTTTCGGGCGCTACGCCGCTAAAGTACTTGAGCTCCTGCTCAATGTCGGTGGCAAGCAAGTCCGACAGCTCAACGGCTTTTTCGGGTTCATCCACGTAGTAAAAAGCGTCGATAATGGCAGACGGCAGGTAGTGCGCCGAAACCTGTAGCTTGGGGAACACCTCCATGTACTTGCTCAGCAAATCTTTTGCCTTGTCATTTTTCCCCTCGGTGATGAGGGCGTATATAGCGCGGGCAAACATGTTGCGGGTGGTAGCTATTATGCGCATGCAGTTTTCGTCGTAGTATACATTTTCGTCGTTGAGGTTACGGAACATGTATACGTTCATGATTTTTTCGTAAACGCTGTCGGCGTTTGTCCAGCCGTCTCCGCCGTTGTTTGACTGCGGGTGCAGCATCGGTACAAAGAGCTTCGCAAAACCTTCGTCGATAAAGTATTTTTCCAGCCCAAGGCTGTACGAAGGCGGCGAGGTTACCCCCCAGTGTATGGGTCGCTGCCAGCGGAAGTTGGCCAGCAGGTCTATTTGCGCCAGCGTATTGCGGTATATATAGTTGGAATTTAAGTTGATGTCGATAAAAGGCAGCCACGGCTGGTCTTTGTTTGGCGTGATGACGCTTTCGCCCGTTGCGGTTACTCCCTCCGAGAAGCGTATTTGGTCTAAAATAGAGCTTGAATCGCTGCCGTTATCGGCGCTGATGGTGGAAAGCCGCAGGGTTTTGCTGGGGAAGTAGCTGATGGATTCCTGCCCGCGGTAGTTTGAGCGGAGCTTGGCGCCCGACGCGTCGCTCACCACAAAATCCATACCCTGCTTAATGTCAAGCGGCCCGTTGATTCTGTCCTGCACCAGCACAATGGCGCGGCGGCTGCCGGCTACCTTGTCGGCGGTGAGCGTCATGGGGAGCGGATCCGAATCGTAGTAGGCCTTGCCCATTTGCTCAATGTACCATCCTGCGCTGGCGTATGAGAGGTTCATAATGCGCACGTCGGTGCGCACGCCCTCCACCTCCTGAACGTACCAGAGCGGGAAGGTATCGTTGTCGCCGTAGGTAAACACTACGCTTTGCGGCCGGCACGAGTTGAGGTAGTTGTAGGCAAAGTCGCGCGCCAAGTAGCGGTTTGAGCGGTCGTGGTCGTTCCAGTTTTCGTTGGCCATGATGCCGGGCACCAGCGCCAGCGAAGCGCCGACGGCCACCACTCCGGCGGTAGCGGGATGCTTGATGAGGCTGCGCAGCAGCTCGGCTACGGCGGCTACGCCAATGCCAATCCAAAAAGCAAAAGCGTAGAACGACCCCGCGTAGGCGTAGTCGCGCTCGCGAGGCTGAATGGGCGACTGGTTGAGGTACATCACAATAGCAATGCCCGTGAAGAAGAAGAGCAGCAGCAGCACCGTAAAATCCTTTTTGCTGCGCTGGTACTGAAAAAACATACCGGCCAGCCCCAGCAGCAGCGGAAGCAGGTAGTAGGCGTTGCGCCCCTTGTTGCTCTTCATGCTATCGGGCAGCAAAGTTTGGTCAATGCCCAAGCGCGCATTGTCAATGAACGGGATGCCGCAAATCCAGTTGCCGCGCGTAAGCTCGCCGTGCCCCTGCAGGTCGTTTTGCCGTCCGGCAAAGTTCCACATGAAGTAGCGCAGGTACATGTACCCCACCTGATAGGTGAAGAAAAAGCTCAGATTTTCGGCAAAAGTAGGGATGTAAACCATCTCCGGCTTGCCCTGGTCGTTTTGGACGCGCACCGGCTTACCCTTAAATCCGCCGTTCCACGTTCTGTAGAAGTTGGGGTGGTCGTCTTGCGTGCTGAACATGCGCGGAAAAAGCGTAGTAAAGCGGGGGTCGTACACGTACTTTGTTTTGTGGTCTACCACCTCGTACCGTCCGTTGAGCGCAGCGTACACCGCGCCGCCGTCCTCGCCCGCCGGCGCAGGCGCGTTGAAGTACTGCCCTTTGATTAGCGGGCGGTCGCCGTACTGGTCGCGGTTGAGGTAGCTTATCAGGTTAAAAACGTTATCGGGGTTGTTTTGGTCCATCGAAGGGTTGGCCGACGAGCGTATCAGCACCATAGCGTACGAGCCGTAGCCCAGCAGCATTACCGTAACGCAGAGCGCAATGAGGTTGAGCAGCGATTTCCGCTTTTGGTACGTATAGTAGATGAGGTAGCTCAGCGCGGCAAACAGCAGGAAGGTGTAAAAAATGAGGCCGCTGTTGTACGGCATCCCAAAGCTGTTGACGAACAGCAGCTCAAACCACGACCCAAGGGCAAACGTTCCGGGGATAATGACGTAGAGCGACCCCGCCAGAATGATAACGGCAATGACGGCGGCGTATATCAGCCCCTTGGTCGTTACCGGATATTTTTTGAAGTAGTACACCAGCGCCATTGCCGGAATAGCCAGCAGGTTGAGCAGATGCACCCCGATGCTCAGCCCCATGAGGTAGGCAATGAGCACTATCCAGCGGTTGGCAAAGGTTTCGTGCGCCTCGCTTTCCCACTTGAGGATAGCCCAAAACACGATGGCGGTGAATAGCGACGACATGGCGTACACCTCGCCCTCGACGGCCGAAAACCAAAACGTGTCGGAAAACGTGTAGGCCAGCGCCCCAACAGCCGCCGACCCGAAGATAACAATCAGGCTGTAGGCGGAGTGCGAGCCATCCTTGCCGCGGAATATTTTTTCCATGAGGTGCGTGACCGACCAGAACAGGAACAGGATAGTAAAGCCGCTCGCCAGCGCCGACATGATGTTAACCATAACCGCCGGATTTGCCGGGTTGAGCATGGTAAACAAGCGAGCAATGATGAGAAATAGCGGCGCTCCGGGAGGATGCCCCACAAGCAGCTTGTTGCTGCAAGCAATAAACTCACCGCAATCCCAAAAGCTTGCAGTAGGCTCAATCGTCATTAAGTATACCGCTGATGCTGCGGCAAAAATTATCCAACCTAAAATAAGGTTTAATCTTTTGTAAATCAACATACATCGCTTGTTTTAAGTAAATATTAAGAAGTCGCTAAGGTACAAAGATTTATTGAAAATGAAAAGAAGAACGAGAAAAATTTACCATTCACTTAACAAAAAAAGCTATCGCGGCGCCGACACTTGCTCAACATACGCCATACCGTTGTGGTTTTCAATAATTTTTACGCAGTAAGTGTTGGAAAAGGTATGCATAAAGGCGTGATGAATTGTGAGGATGGCATCCTGAAAATTTTGGTCGGTTTCCAAGTCGGTTATGTTTAGCCCAATACTTTTGC
>JAIRXY010000055.1 GCA_031268055.1 Prevotellaceae bacterium
CTTTGAGGGGGTACAGGTGTTCCTGCTTCAACCCAGCGGGAAATATGACAAAGGAACGATGTACGAAGACAAAAAAATACCGGTACATATTTTTGGCGGGCTGGAGATAGATTTGGCGGAAATAATCGGTCAAAGGTAGGAGATGTATGGTAGCCGGCAATGAAGTAATACGTAAGCTGGAAGAACGGAGCGAAGTTGGCGCTAAACCTCGAAGGGCGTAATCCATGCTATAGCGAGCGCGCCTCGAGGCATCCACTTTTTTTTTATCGAACAATAGTGATTTTTACCTAACAAATTAGTAATGCTGTATGCATAAATAGCTACAAAAAAAACAATGAAAAACAAAAAAACCTCTCTACTCTTGGTAGCGCTTTGCTGCTACTGCTCGTTAGCCCCTGCTGTAAAGGCAGATAGCTACATCAAAAATCGACAACCGCTTGCGGAAACGCCGTATACTCCCCTGCCTGTAGGCTCCGTCCGAGCCGAAGGGTGGCTGCTCAAGCAGCTCCAGCTGCAAAAAGATGGATTGACGGGTCACGCCGAATCGCTGTACGGCAGCGCAAATGATTTGGGCGCAGGCTGCGACTGGCTGGGCGGCGCGGGCGACAGCTGGGAGCGCGCTCCCTACTACACAAAAGGATTGGTGGCGTTGGCCTACGTGCTCAACGATGAAAGCCTGAAAGTAAAAGCGCAAAAGTGGATAGACTGGTCGTTGAACAGCCAGCAGCCAAGCGGATACTTCGGCCCCGCTAATAACAGCGACTGGTGGGCGCGCATGCCAATGCTCTACGCCATTCGCGACTACTACGACGCAACCGGCGATGCCCGCGTAATTCCCTTTTTTACAAAATACTTTCAATACCAAAACAGCAACATTGAAAGCCAAAGGTTGAGCAGCTGGGGAAAGTCAAGGGCGGGAGATAACATCGAAATCGTTTTTTGGCTCTACAACCGCACGGGCGACACCTTCCTGCTTGAGCTTGCCGACAAGCTGAAAAATCAGGCCTACGATTGGACGGATATACTGACAAACAACAAGTTCAATCAGTTCGGAGAGGACTTTCAGCCCAAGCACAACGTGAACGTCCCGCAGGCAATGAAGATGCCGGCAATTTACTACCAGAAATCGCAGTCGCAGGCCGACAGGGAGGCCTACATCCACGGGCGTAATCACCTCCTGTGCGACCACGGCCAAGCTCACGGAATGCAGTCGGGAAACGAAATGCTTGCCGGCAAGTCGGCGCTGACGGGGCTGGAGCTTTGCTCGGTAGTAGAGCAAATGCAATCGAACGAAACCGCGCAGATGATACTCGGCGATGCGAGCATTGGCGACCAGCTGGAAAAGGTAGCGTTCAACGCGCTTCCCGGAGCGCTGACCAACGACATCAAGGGCTTGCAGTACTACCAGCAGGCCAATCAGGTAATCAGCAAGCATGGCAGCTACTCCTTTGCCCAAAGCTACGACAACGGAAATATGCCCGGCCCCTACTCGGGCTACGGCTGCTGCCGCTTCGATTTTCATATGGGGTGGCCCTACTACGTAAAAACAATGTGGGCGGCTACAAGCGACAACGGCCTGGCGGCAATGGCTTACGGCCCCTCTAAGGTTACGGCGCTGGTTGCCGATAGCGTTGAGGTTGCTATTTCTGAGCATACGAGCTACCCCTTTACCGAAGAGTTGGAGTTTAAAGTAGCAATTGCCCAACCTGCCAGCTTTCCGCTGAAATTCCGCATACCGGAGTGGTGCAAGGCTCCCCAAGTAAAAGTCAACGGAGCGGTACAGACAAATGTTGAAAACGGCAGCTTTTACACCATAAGCCGTACATGGAGCAACAACGATGTGGTTTCCGTCCACTTCCCGATGCATATTCAGGTAAATGACGAGGTGAATAATTCGGTTAGCATTCAGCGCGGCCCGCTGGTTTTCTCCCTGCAAATCACAGAAGATTGGGTTACGCGCAACAGCTACGGCAACGGTTTTCGCGAGTGCGAGGTGTTTCCGACATCCGCATGGAATTACGCGCTTGTCATCAACAAGAGCAATCCCGAAAGCTCCATTCGGGTAAATGAAGCAGCATACGCTGAGGCTTCCGAAAATCCTTTTGAAGCGCCGCCGTTTACGCTGAGCGTTTCCGCCCAAAAGCTGCCTTCGTGGGGTTACTCTTTCAACGACCGCATTGCAACCGACCCGCCCTTTAGCCCCGTAAAAACGCAAGAGCCGGTGGAGGAGGTTACATTTGTTCCATACGGCTCAAATACGTTGCGCGCAACCTGTTTCCCCTACATCGGACAGAAAAAATTGCCCACCTCTTTTTCGGAAAATTTTACCAGCGGGCAAAACGGTTGGGTACATTACGGCGGCAGCTTTTACGTGGAAGGCGAAAAGTACGTGGCTACAAATATTGAGGGAGGAAATCCCTGCTCTAAGTCGGTTTACCCTGCCGCATTCTTCTCCGATTTTATTTACGATGCAAGAGTGCAGGTAAATAGCAACGGCGATGGCGGGCTGCTGTTTCGGGCAAGCCGCCTGTCTTTTGGCCCCGACGAATACAGCGGTTACTACGTTGGAATCAGCAGCAACAATAAAAAAGTGGAGCTCGGCAAGGCAAACGGTCAGTGGAGTTCGCTGAAAACCGAAAGTATGGCTATAAGCGCTAATCAGTGGTATCAGGTGCGCGTTGTGGCAAAGGAAAGCAACATCAAGGTTTACGTGGACGATATGGCAACGCCCAAAATTGATTTCGACGATTCATCCTTTGCATCGGGATGCGTGGGTGTGCGCTCCTATCAGGCGCTTGCCCAATGGGACAACATTTCGGTTACATCGCTCGTAGAGCCCGATGATACCAGCGACCCCCGACGACCCCAATGACGACGACCCTGACGGAACCGGCGAAACCGGCATTTACGGCGCAGACGCCGCCGTCGGCATTAGCCTTTATCCCAATCCGGTAGCGGCCAACTTGTCGATAAGCGTTCCGCAAAATGCGCATTTGGAGGTCTACAATGCTACCTGCAAGTGGATATACTCTACCGAAGTAAACCCCGGAATTTCCATGCTGAATACCAGCAGCTACGAAGCAGGAATCTACTTTGTTAAGGTGGTTACGAATGAGGGCGCCTCCTGTTTGAGGTTTTTCAAAAGTTAAGTACAGAAATTGAAGTAAAGTCGTTGGAAGTTTACACTATAAAATCAAATTGAAAATGAAAAGTTAAGGGCAAAACCCTTTCATCAGCGGCACAGAGAACGCTTTTTTATGCCTCTATTTCAATATTATACTTGTCTAAAAGTCCCGATATGCCCGACATGGAAAATTTTGCCTTTCTAATTCGGTTTATTTCAGGGTTGATGGAGTAGCTGTAAGAAGTTCTAAAGTCGGCCTTTTCAAGGATTGTATTGTCAAAAACGGC
>JAIRXY010000089.1 GCA_031268055.1 Prevotellaceae bacterium
TGCGTGAGCTCTTGCGACGATAGCAGCTGCTCTCCGCTCCACAACTCAAATATATCAACCAGCTTATGTAGCATATACTTTTAAAATATAGGAATGGCAAATGTAGTGAATTAAAAAAAAACATGCACACTCCAGCAACACTTTTTTATGTTATTGATTGATTTAATTCAGCATGTTTTTTTTACTTGTCTAACATTTAATTGGTTGCAATTTGACAAAGAATACTTTAAAAGGTTTACCATATAGAAATTTTGTACTTTAAATTGCTTTGCACCAAAAACCTCATTTTTGGGGGAAAGGTGAACATATTGTCAATCTGCAACGGATTGTGGAAAGGTGGCTTAGGGCTAAATGGCAGACGACATTGTTTTGAGGAGAGCTTGCTTTTGAGAAATGAAAAATGAGAAAAATAATCCCCAATTGCTCATAGCAAGATTTTCAGGTTAAGGCAGCTTAGTACTTGACAATCTTTGCGGTATAAATCTGCTGCGCTGCGCTCGTGACTTTAACGATGTACAATCCGCTACTTAACGGTATGCTCACGTGTAGAGGCCAAGAGGCAACACCGCTCTTTGTCCATACCACGCGTCCGGTGATGCTTAGAATCTCGACCTTGCTTACGGGAGCGCCGCTGGGCGCTGTAATTGTAAATCCGTGCTGCATAACGGGATTGGGATACACCAGCCATGCTGAGGCAGCGGCGCTTTTGGCGCTTGTTTCTACATCAACCACCTTAATGGCTACCACCTGACTACTAACCTCGCTTTGCGCATCGCTTACCTTGCAGGAGATTTCGTAGCTTCCTGCTCCATTGGCTGCTGTCCACGAAAAATTGCTGTTCGAGCTGCTATAAACGCTGTCCCCGTTGACGTACCACTTGTAAACGGCAAGCGCAGAGACGTTCTCGGCCTGACAGACGAGGGTGGCAGCGCTACCGCTCTCCACAACGGATTTGTCGGATGTGAGCGCCCTGATGCGAAGCGGATTACTGTAATCGTAGGCGTGATGGTAGTCTACAATGCCGCCACCGTGCACCCGCATGATGCGTCCGCTGGTTTCGAGGACGCTACCGGTGGGGTAAATGACGAGCAGGAGTACGCTATCGGCGCCAACGCCAAGCGTGACGCTCTTGCTGGCGTTGACGGCAACCAGCGTTTCGGAGATGGCGTCGTACACGTTGTGGGCGCCGGCCGGCAGGTCGACGGCAATGGTGCGCAAGGCGTCATGGGGGTTATAGTACAGGTAGGCAGGGTAGACATTTTCACCGCGAAAGTCGGTTTTGTTTAAGTCAACTTGTAGAATACCGGAAACGCTTGTGGTATCAACCAGCGCGGCTAAGTACCCTACGCTGGAGCCGCTGTAGAGCGACAGGTTGGTGGCAGCCCATCCGCCGCCAACGGCGTCGCCCATAGCCAGCGGCTTAACGCCGCCCCAGCTTTCTTTTATAGACTCGTATGGTATGTATGCATTTTTGTCGAACTCCTGCGACCATGCATAGCTCAAGCTGTCTTGGTTTGCCTGCGGCAGGCTGTTGCTGTAAAAATACCGGCTTGCGCTGGCGAGGTTTAAAATCCACTTGGCAATGGCGCGCGCGTAGCGCTTATCGTATTTGGCAACGGGCGCCAGCGCAGCGGCGTGCTGAAATCCGTTCATGCTAAAGGCGTAGTCGTTTCCTCTATCGTTTGCCTCGCCAATCAGCCCGGACATTTCGTACCCGCCCCAGCTGCCAACAATGGCGCCCCAGCCGCGTAGCGTGCCTGCTCCCGGCGAAAAAGCCCAGCGGAGCAGCTTCTCCAAATCAAAGCTTGTGCCTTCTACGGCGTTCATGCGGGCTGCGGCGGCAATGCCGTAGGGCAGCTGTATTTCGTAGGAGGGGTTTCTTGTCCAGCCGTTCAGGAAGTGTAGCGCCAGCTCTGCTCCCTGCCGGTATTCAATTTTGCCGGTTGCCACGTACGCCTGATACAAAATCCACGCAATGGCGCCGGCCGCTTCCGGCTCCGGCACACCGGTGGCGTTGGGAACGCCGGTGAGCAGGTTGAAAGCCCTGTAATTCATATTGGGCGCTTGCCACGGGTGCAGCGACCCTCCCAGCTTGAACACTACCTCCAGCTGGCGATTGGCTACCGTGGTGAGCTGCGCATGAAAATCGCTGTCGGCAGTGGGGTATAGCGACAGCAGCTGGTAAAAAAAGATGTTGGGCATGGTTTCGTACCACCAATCGCCGCCTGTGCCGGCCGAGTAGCCGTTGAGGTAAACATTTTGCCCGTTTCTTTTGTTGTAAAAATCTTTTGTCTTGACCACCCAGTTGACGTTGAAGTGCGTGGTCTTATCAACTCCCAGCAGCGATGCGCCAACAATGGCCGGCATAATGGCAATGGCCTCGGCAGCGCTTCCGTGGCTGCGGTGACCCACGTAAGTATCCATCCGGATATTTTTGACATCGGGATAGTTGATTCCTGTGCTCGCGCTAATGGTGGTGAGCGGTAAGTGTGCTCCGGTTTTGCTTATATCAAATACAAGGCTGTCGTAGCCAATAGCTACTTTTTTCCAATCGCGCAGTACATATGGATGGGGTAAATTGGGCATTTGCTCAATGCGCGGGATGCTTTTTTGCTGTGCATAGCAAGGACAAAAAAGTAGAATCAAGAGAGAAATGTAGAGTAAACACCTCATGATTTGTGAATTAAGAATTAAGAATTAAGAATTAAAAATTACGGATACAGGATTTTCGCTTGAGAAGCATATTCCTAATATCCGTAATTCGTAATTTTTGAAGTTTAGTTTTCGCTATTATATAATCCGGATACTTGTCCTTCGGTTAAGGCTGTATTGTACACTTTCAGCTCGTCGATGGCGCCAACGAAATAAGAGTTCCATTCCTCGGGTGTTGCATTTGCCCAACCGTCCCAATCGCCATTAACAGCTCCGTTAAAAGAATAGAAGGTACCTATTGTAAGAGGCCATGCTCCTTCATTGGGTGCAATTGTTCCTTGCAAATTTGGCTTATCTTCGCTAGTCCAATGCTTTACCAATAATCCGTTGGTGTATAGGTCCAGCGTTTTTGCTGTCAAATTTAATGCTACAACTAAATGTGTCCATGACCCATTTGGGACTCCATTACCTTCATCATCAGCATCTACTGCTCCACCGTCAGTGCTAACAGTAAAGAATGGCTTATTCTGACTTTGAAGGTTAAATTTCCACGAATGCCAGCTATTGTATGAAATTATGTGGTTGTTTTCTCTTGTCTCGTCGGGTTTCACCCATACCGCAATAGATAGCTCTTTTCCTTCAAAATCAGCTCTGGCATATTGTGCAATTTCGAGGTGCGAACCCTGCGTAAAATGAATCGCCTTTCCCTTTTTCCCATCAACAAAGGTTGGTTTGCCGGTGTTGGCGCCGAAAATTTCTGAAGGCCCTGTTTCCAGCGTTGCCACCAGATTTTTACCGGCAGCTGTTAGCTGTGTGGTAGCTTCAGCTCCTTCGTCAAAGCTTAGGCCAATCAAAAGGTTTGATGCTGGAATAGCTTCGTACTTATTCCCTTCAAACGTAACCTTTGCCTCGGTAAGCT
>JAIRXY010000275.1 GCA_031268055.1 Prevotellaceae bacterium
ATGGAGTTGAACTACTACGTAGTTCCGGAAGAGAGCGAGAGAGAGAGAGAGAGCTTCATGCTGACCCCGTGCTGCGCACGGGGTTATCCATGTTAAAGTCCTACGGACTTTTTCAGGCAACAAAACGGCAACAAAAATTGCTCAAATGTTTTTACCGGAAAACCATGATTTTTATTTTATTCAGAAAAAAAATTTGGAGGTTACAAAATTATGATATAAATTTGCAGCCTCTAATTTTACATGAAGTTATGAATTTTTGTGCTAAGAATACTTTTTGGTGGTGGCGTTCGCAGCTTTTCAAGTCGTGAACAGGTAACGCCATGCTTTTAAGTACAAAGCTTCAAAAAGGTAAAACAAGGGCTGTCCTCTCACGACAGCCCTTAATTTTTTTATACTAAAATCAAACAACAACCAACATCTTACACACAGCTATGGATTACAACTTAACCGACGACGGGTACTACGGCGAATTTGGCGGGGCGTACATCCCCGAAATACTTTACGCCAACGTGGAGGCGCTACGGCAAAGCTACCTGAAAATTATCGACGACCCCGCGTTCAAGGCCGAGTTCAGCGCCCTGCTGCGCGACTACGTTGGCCGCCCCTCGCCGCTGTACTTCGCCAAGCGGCTATCGGAGCGGTACGCAACGCGCATCTACCTTAAGCGCGAAGACCTGAACCATACAGGGTCGCACAAAATCAACAACGCCATTGGGCAAATCCTCCTTGCGCGGCGCATGGGCAAAACCCGCATTATTGCCGAAACGGGCGCGGGGCAGCACGGCGTAGCTACGGCTACCGTATGCGCCCTGATGAACATGCGGTGCATTGTCTACATGGGCGAAACGGATATTGCGCGGCAGCAGCTCAACGTGCAAAAAATGAAAATGCTGGGCGTAGAGGTGCGCCCCGTATCCAGCGGCAACAAAACGCTCAAGGACGCCTGCAACGAGGCCATCCGCGACTGGTGCTGCAACCCGTCGGATACGCACTACATCATTGGCTCTACGGTGGGGCCGCATCCCTACCCCGACATGGTGACGCGCTTTCAGTCGGTCATTAGCGCGGAGCTGAAGCAGCAGCTCGCCGAGCACACCGGGCGCGACTACCCCGACTACCTCGTTGCCTGCGTGGGCGGCGGAAGCAACGCCGCCGGCACGTTCTACCACTACCTCAACGACGAGCGCGTGAAGCTCATCGGCGCAGAGGCGGCAGGCTTGGGCATAGATACCGACCAAACCGCCGCGACCATTCACCGCGGCAAGCGCGGTATCATCCACGGCAGCCACACCCTTGTAATGCAAACCGACGACGGGCAAATCATCGAGCCGTACTCTATTTCTGCCGGGTTGGACTACCCGGGCATCGGGCCGCTGCACGCCAACCTTGCCGAAACCGGCAGGGCAACATACATGGCCGTGACCGACGACGAGGCGCTGAGGGCTGCCACGGAGCTCACCCGCCTTGAGGCTATCATTCCGGCGCTGGAGTCGGCGCACGCGCTGGGGATATTGCGCCGCAAGGCGTTTGACCCAAGCGACGTGGTGGTTATCACCGTGTCGGGGCGCGGGGACAAGGATATGGAAACGTTCATTAATAATACAGCAACAGTATGAAAGTAAAGCTAACCGTCATCAAAAAAACGCTGCTCGCCGACCTCCAAACGCCGGTGAGCATTTACCTCAAGGTGCGGGATATGTTCCCGCAATCGGCGCTGCTCGAAAGCTCCGACTACCACACGTCGGACAACAGCTACTCCTACATCGGGGTAGAGCCGCTGGCTACCTTTTCGGTGAGCCAAAGCGCAGCAACAGCCACCTACCCCAACGGAGGCAAGACCTCCACGCCCATCGCCCGTCAGCACGACGAGCAGCGAATGCTCGACGAGTTTATCAAAAGCTTCGAGGCTTCGGGCAGCAGCGCCGGCAGCAGCAACGGCTTCTTTGGCTACACCGCCTACAACGCCGTGCGGTACTTTGAGCAGATAGACGTCAAGCCGTGCGAAGACGCGCTGCTGCCGGTAGCCGACATGACCTACATCCTCTACCGCTTTGTGATTTCCATTAACCACCTGAACAACGAGATGAGCATTGTGGAAAACCTCACCGACGGGCAGCAAAGCAAGATGGACGAGCTTATTTACATCATCAACAGCCGCAACTTTCCGAGCTACGATTTTTGCCCGCAGGGCGAAACCACCTCGCCCATCAGCGACGAGGAGTACAAGGCAATGGTGCAGGCGGGCATTGGCCACTGCCTGCGGGGTGACGTGTTTCAAATTGTGCTGTCGCGACGATTTGAGCAGCGCTACACCGGCGACGACTTCAAAGTATACCGCGCCTTGAGGTCTATCAACCCGTCGCCCTACCTGTTTTACTTTGACTTTGGGTCGTACCGCATTTTTGGGTCTTCGCCCGAAACGCACCTGAAGGTAGAGGGCAACACCGCCACCATTGACCCCATTGCCGGCACCATTTACCGCACGGGCAACGACGAGCAAGACCGGCAGCTGGCGCAAGCCCTGCTCCAAGACCCCAAGGAGAACGCCGAGCACGTAATGCTGGTTGACCTTGCGCGAAACGACCTGAGCCGAAACGCGCAGAACGTAACCGTAAAATCGTACAAGGAGGTGCAGTTTTACTCGCACGTCATTCACATGGTTTCGCGGGTGTGCGGCGAGGTAGCGCCGGAGGCAAACCGCATTGGGCTTTTTGCCGATACGTTTCCGGCAGGCACGCTTTCCGGAGCGCCCAAGGTGCGCGCCATGCAGCTCATCAACGCGCTGGAGAAGTACCCGCGGGGCGCTTACGGCGGCTGCATTGGCCACATCGGGCTGGATGGCAACCTCAATCAGGCTATCACCATCCGCACCTTTGTGAGCTGCAACAATACGCTGTACTATCAGGCCGGAGCGGGTATCGTTGCGCAGTCAAAGCCCGAAAATGAGCTTAGGGAGGTAAACAGCAAGCTCGGCGCATTGAACAAGGCTATTGAGATGGCGAGAGGTAAAGATTAGGGTTGACGCTTGAAATTCTCCAACTCGTAATTCCTAATTCCTAATTCGTAATTCCTAATTCCTAATTAAAATGAAGATTCTTGTATTCGACAGCTACGACTCCTTTACCTACAACCTTGTACACGCCTTGCGCAAGCTTGGCTGTAGCGACGTTGAGGTGGCGCGCAACGACCAAATCGCGCTCGAGGCGGTTGCCCGCTACGATAAAATTGTGCTTTCTCCCGGGCCGGGGATTCCCTCCGAGAGCGGCATCCTGTTAGACTTGATAAAGGCTTACGCTGCCACCAAAAGCATTTTTGGCGTGTGCCTCGGCATGCAAGCTATCGGCGAGGCGTTTGGCGGCACGCTGGTAAACCTGAAAAATGTGTACCACGGCGTGAGCGACGAAATACGGGTCGCTGCGCCCGACCTGCTGTTTGACGGGCTGGGCGAGCGCTTCGAGGCCGGACGCTACCACTCGTGGGTGGTAAGCCCCGACAGCTTCCCCGACGCGCTGCGCGTAACGGCGCAAGACAGGCACGGCAACATCATGGCGCTGGCGCACCGCCGCTACCGCGTGCGAGGCGTGCAGTTTCACCCCGAATCGGTGCTTACGCCAATGGGCGAAAAAATCATACAAAACTGGTTAGATAATGGTTAATGGTTAATTATCAAATATCAAAATGGCTTTTTAATTTTTATCGGATAATAGTGAATTTAAAATTCAAAATTCAAAATTTCAATGAAACATTTGCTTTACCGCTTATTTGAGCACCAAGACCTCGAGCGAGAGGAGTCGCGGGAGGCGCTGATTCGCATGGCGCACGGCGAGTACAACGAAAGCCAGATTGCGGCTTTCATCACCGTTTTTTTGATGCGCAGCATTACCATTGACGAGCTGACGGGCTTTCGCGACGCGCTGCTTGAGCTGCGCGTGCCGGTAGACCTGTCGGCGTACAACGCTATCGACATCGTAGGTACGGGCGGCGACAACAAAAACACGTTCAACATCTCCACTGCTGCCTGCTTCACGGTGGCCGGCGCAGGCTACCACGTGGTGAAGCACGGCAACTACGGCTCGACCTCGGTGAGCGGAGCCTCTAACGTGATAGAGCAGCACGGCGTGAAGTTCACCAAAGATGTTGACCTCATGCGCCGCTCGCTCGACGCCTGCAAAATGGCTTTCCTCCACGCGCAGTTTTTCAACCCCGCGCTAAAGGTGGTAGCGCCGGTGCGCAAAAATCTTGCCGTCAGGACGTTTTTCAACATGCTTGGCCCGCTGGTCAACCCTACCCTACCCAAGCGGCAAATGCTGGGCGTATACAACCTCAAGCTGGCGCGCCTATACTACTACCTCTACCAGCAAACAGGCGCCGACTTCACGGTGGTCAACTCGCTGGACGGCTACGACGAAATATCGCTCACCTCGGCATTTAAATGCTTTTGCAACAGCGGCGAAAGCATCCATACGCCCGAAGAGCTTGGCTTTGAGCGCACCGCAGAGAGCGACCTGTACGGCGGCGACACGGTAGAAAAAGCCGCCGCCATATTTGACCGCGTGCTGAACAACACCGCCAGCAAAGCGCAAAAGGATGTCGTTGTTGCCAACGCTGCCTTTGCCATACGCACCATCAACCCGCAGCTCGACGTCGCCACCTGCATTGCGCAGGCGCAGGCGTCCATCGAAAGCGGAAGCGCCCTAAAGTCGCTGAAAAAATTTGTTGAAGTAAACTCCTGAGCGATGAATATACTTACAAAAATACTCGCCACCAAGCGCGACGAAATTGCCGCCAGCCAAAGGCAGCGCAGCTTTGACGACATTTACAGCGAGGCGCGGCAGATTGCACGGCCAGCGCTGTCGCTCTCCGGAAGCTTGCGCCAATCGGCGACGCCAATTATTGCCGAATTTAAGCGTCGCTCGCCATCCAAAGGCTTCATCAACAGGGAGGCCGATGTAGCAACCGTCGTAGCTGGCTATGCGGCGCACGGCGCCGCCGCCATATCGGCGCTCACCGACAGGGAGTACTTTGCCGGCTCGCTTGCCGACTTGTCGGCAGCGCGGCAGGTATCAAGCGTGCCGCTGCTCCGTAAAGATTTTATCATCAGCCCCTACCAGCTGTGCGAAGCGCGGATTGCCGGCGCTGACGCTGCGCTGCTCATCGCTGCCGCGCTCACAAGGGAGCAGTGCGCGGAGCTGGCCGCGTTTGCCCGTTCGCTTGGCCTTGAGACATTGCTTGAGGTGCATAGCGAGGCCGAGCTCAGCTACATCAGCCCGCACATCAGCGCGGTTGGCGTCAACAACCGCGACTTGTCTACCTTTGTAACCAGCACGGCGACTTCGCTAACGCTGGCCGCCCTGATTCCCGACAGCTACGTTAAAGTATCCGAGAGCGGCATTTCCGACACGGAGACCGTGAAAACGCTGCAAAGGGCTGGCTTCCGCGGATTCCTGATGGGCGAAATTTTTATGAAAGCGGACAATCCGGTGCAGGCATTTGCAGCGTTTGCCGAAAGCTTGAAAGCTGAAAGCCAACAGCGCAGAACTTTTACAGCTCAAGCAGACAAATGAAAATCAAGGTATGCGGCATGAAGGAGGCGAGCAACATCGCCGAGGTAGCCCAGCTACAGCCGGATTACATGGGCTTTATTTTCTACGAGCGTTCACCCCGCTTTGCCGAAGGGCTGCCGCCCAGCGCCCTTGATGCGCTATCGGACAAAACGCTGCGCGTAGGTGTGTTTGTTAACGCCGCGGAAGCTTACATCGCAAGGCAGGCAGCGCGCTACCGCCTCGACCTGCTACAGCTGCACGGCGACGAAACACCCGCCGGCTGCGCGCGGCTCAAGTCCGGCTACAAAATTATCAAGGCGTTTGGGGTACAGTCGGAGGCGGATTTTGCCGCGCTGCACCGCTACGAGGAGGTGTGCGATTACTTCCTGCTCGACACAAAAACTCCGCTGCGCGGCGGCTCCGGCGAAAAGTTCGACCACCAGCTGCTGGCAGGCTACCACAGCAAAGTACCCTTTTTCCTGAGCGGCGGCATAGCGCCCAAAGACGCTGCAAGCCTTACCGACCTACAGCTGCCTTGCTGTGAAGCATTTGACATTAACAGCCGCTTTGAATTGTCGCCCGGAGTAAAAAATGTTGCAGAGGTTGGAAAATTTATCGAAGCAATCAGGTCGGGAAGCAGCAGGCTGTTTCGCTGAGAATGAAAAATTTATAAAAACAATCAGTACTGACCGGCTAAATTTAAAATCACTATTGTCCGTTTGGATTAGGCATAGTGGGAGGGGTAAAATGAGGCGGAAAACTGTGATTTTTTAAATTAAAAAAACCGCTAAAATAAACGGTGGCTTGTTTACGCAATTACTTTAATATGCCGCAGTCCGTATTGTTAAAAAAACTGCATTTGCCGCCATTTTACCTAATCTCTTGTCCAACCTTGACTTTATGAGCTACTATCCAATCGCGTGTGGTAGCTTTTGCCTTTGCATATTCCGTTGCATTAAAAAACAGTGAGTCGCCGCGAGTAAATTTAACTCTAGTTGGAGCCAAGCTGTATACCGGATCCAGAACCACTTCAACAAATGCATCAATACCCATGTAATTAAGGTGCACAAAATTGCCCGAAGTATTTGGATATACTTTATCGAAACT
>JAIRXY010000240.1 GCA_031268055.1 Prevotellaceae bacterium
AAAAGGTAAAATTATTGCGACAGTTTGTTCCGGGACATTCCCTTTAGGAAAAAGCGGAGTTCTTAAGAATCGGAAAGCAACTACTTACCACTTACAAAACGGCTATTGGCAAGAAAAGCTGAAAGAATTTGGAGTGAATGTTGTGAACGAACCAATCGTAGTTGACGGTAATATTATTACGTCTTATTGTCCGGCGACAGCTCCAAATGTCGCATTTGAATTATTAAAAATGCTGACTTCAGAAGAAGAAATGGCAGTAATAAAAAAAGCGATGGGATTTTAAGGAGAATGTTAACAAAATTATTGGAAGATTAAGTGATGGAAATAAACATCCGCAAAGCCGTCGAAGTTGATTTCGTTGAACTGTCAAGGATTTCTTGACAGTTCAACAGGAAGGCAAGCCTAATGTTCAACGCACAGCTGTTTTTTTACAATTTAGATGCGGTTTTGTCCGTCGGTTAACCGTGTGTCATCTTGGACATTCTCACGGCAGAAGGCGCAAGCAGAGGCAGAAAGTATAGGCTAAAAAATTAATTCTTGAAGCGTGAAAGCTGCATTGGAAAAAATATTGAGAGGCGCTTACAAGGCAGATATGGTTGCTCATATTCAATCTCATCCCGAAGATTTTGACGAGTTTATTAAGCTGGCGCTATCCACCAAGCAGCCATGCGCATGGAGGGCTGCTTGGCTGCTGTATAGCTGCATGGACAAAAACGACATGCGGCTACAAGTATATGTAGAGCAAATGATTGAAATGCTACCCCTTAAAAATGAAAGCACGAATAGGGAATTTTTGATGATTTTACAAAAAATGAAAATCAATCCAGACCTCGAGGGTAAGCTGTTTGACGTTTGCGTAGCTATTTGGGAAAATACAAAGTTGGCGCAATCAGGTAGGTATAACGCCTTGAAGCTGATGCTCAAAATAGCAAAGAATTATCCTGAATTGCAGAATGAAATCACATTTTTGCTTGATGAGCGCTACACCGAATCGTGCACAAAAGGAATAAAGCATTCCATTAGCAAGCTAATGCGATAATCGCCATTTGGGTTGCTTTATTGGCCTACTCCCCAACCACCACAGCGTAGTACTGCACGGCGTACGTGAGCGCCACGAGCAGAAAAAAGAAAAATCCCATCAGCCGCCTATAACGGCTAAGGGCAAGAAAGTTGGCAATAAGCACGCTGGCCGGAACAGCCATGAGCGGTAGCAGGAACATGGAGCCGGAAGGAAGCGCCACGATCACCACCAGCAGGATAAAAAATGCCCACACAAACAGCGTGTGTATTTTCTGCACCTTGATGCGCGAAGACAACATGCCGCGCGCCAGCATAAACATTGCTAACGTTACCAGCAGCATCAGGTAGGAGAGGTAAATCCACTCCACCGGATGGCCATTTTCAAAAATCCAATCGGACGAGGCAAAGAGGCACTCGTAGAGCAGCCGGAAAAGGGCAAATCCATCGTTTTTTGCAATAGAAAAAGCGGCAAAGGCGTACAAGTAGGGTAGCGCCGCGCCGCACAGGGCAATAGCCCAGTCGCGCCACTCGGTGGGCGTACGCAGCAGCAGCAGCGCTATCGGCAGGAGCAGCAGCAGCAGAATGGCCGAAGCCGAAAACAGCGAGGCCAGCGAGAGAAACATGGAGGCCAAAAATATGGAGGCAAACACGCGCTTGTTGAGGTACACCTTGAGCAGCTGAAATAGCCCCGTCATGAAGCACAGCACGGCAATGTACGAGCCGTTCATGCACTTCTGTATGGGAAATGCCGAGCAAATGAGTATAAAGACAAACGGCGGAAGGTATACCTGCTCCGGCGCAAAAAAATGCTTCTCGCTTAAGCGTATGAGCATTCCTGCCAGCAGGTACATGAGCAAGAACGCGGCAATGGTCGACAGCAGCGGGCTTAGCTCCACCAGCTCCATGAGGTAGCGCTCAAGCGGCATCATGGGAATGTTGTCCTTGACCTGCATGGGGTTTATAAAGCGCGTCACCCACAGCGAAAACGCCATGAGCAGGCTCACGAAAATGGTCGAGGCGGGATTTTTCTTAAAGATTCCAAACATTGCCGGATGCGGGGTTCAAGGGGTTTGACTCAAGCGTTGAAGTTATCCTCCAAAATTCTTTTTATCACCGTTTGCGCGCTCACCACGCGGTTTGCGGCTTCGGGAATGACGAGGCTTTGCGGGCTCTCTATCACCTCGTCGGTAACAATCATGTTGCGGCGCACCGGCAGGCAGTGCATAAAGTAGGCGTTGTTGGTGAGCGCCATTTTCTCGGCATCTACCGTCCAGCATCTGTCCTTGCTTAGTATTTTCCCATAGCTGTCGCCGGCGTAGGCTGCCCAATTTTTGGCGTAAATGAAGTCGGCTCCGGCAAAAGCTTTGCGCTGGTCGTACTCCACCTTGGCCTTGCCCACAAAGGCGGGGGCGAGTTCGTAGCCTTCGGGGTGGGTAATGACAAAGTCGTAGTCCGTTGCGTTCATCCACTCGGCAAAGGAGTTGGGCACGGCCTGCGGCAGCGCGCGCGGGTGCGGCGCCCACGTGAGCGCCACCTTGGGGCGCAAGGTTTTTTTGTGCTCCTCAATGGTTATCAGGTCGGCAAAGCTTTGCAGCGGGTGGCGCGTGGCCGCCTCCATGCTGACCACCGGCTTGCCCGAATATTTTATGAACTGGCTGAGCATCACCTCTTGGTAGTCCGTATTTTTGTCCTCGAAGCGGGCAAACGACCTAACGCCAATAATATCGCAGTAGCATCCCATGACGGGAATAGCCTCCAGAATGTGCTCCGGCTTGTCGCCGTCCATGATTACGCCGCGCTCCGTTTCCAGCTTCCATGCGCCCTGATTCACGTCGAGCACGATGGCGTTCATTCCCAAGTTCAGCGCCGCTTTCTGGGTGCTAAGGCGCGTGCGCAGGCTCGAATCAAAAAAGATGAGCAGCATGGTTTTGTTTTTGCCCAGCGTATCCCACCCAAAAGGCGTTTTTTTGACCTCAAGCGCCTCCTTTACAGCAACCTCTAAGTTGCCAATATCTTCTACGCATGTAAAATGTCTCATAATTATCTGCTGATGTTAGGTACATAATGCTACAAAGGTAGCTTTTTTTTATCACTTCTGACGACTGATTTTTTTCGGCTAATTCTTTTTTGAGAAGCTGTGTCTACCAACCTCTAATCCGGTTTTACCTGCGCTGTATCAAAAAAAAGAGCACCTTTTTAGGGATGCTCTTTTGTTATTTTTAGATGTTTGTTTGTGTGGTGCGCTATTTTACGGCGTTTACTACCGCTTCAAAAGCTTCGGGATGATTCATTGCCAAGTCGGCAAGCACCTTGCGGTTGAGCTGCACGCCTTTTGCGTTGAGCTTGTTGATGAATACCGAGTAGGTCATCCCCTGTGGGCGAACGGCAGCGTTGATGCGCTGAATCCACAGCGAGCGGAAGTTGCGCTTTTTGGTGCGGCGGTCGCGGTAGGCGTAGGTTAAACCTTTTTCGACGGTATTTTTGGCAACCGTCCAAACGTTGCGGCGGGCAAGAAAGTTACCCTTGGCAAGCTTCAAAACTTTTTTGCGCCTCTCTTTTGAGGCTACGCTGTTCACTGAACGTGGCATTTTCTCTTCTCTCCTTTTGTTGTTGTGAATGGTTAGCGGCTCCCGCGTTGGAGCGCTTTCCTGCTAATTCATTCGGTTTAAAAAAATAGTAAATGTGCAGCGTTTCCGCTACTTCACAAGCAAATCTCTTACTTGCTTTGCGTTGACGTCGGCTACCAGCGTAGAGTGCGACAGGTTGCGCTTTTGCTTGGTAGTCTTTTTTGTCAGGATGTGGCGCAGGTAAGCGTGCTTGCGCTTGATTTTTCCCGACCCGGTGAGCGTAAATCTTTTTTTTGCTCCCGAATTTGTTTTCATTTTTGGCATCTTTTCTTTAGATTTTTCAGATTCAACAATTTCAATGTATAGTTTCAGTAGCTCAAAGTTCAGGCTACAGCAAAGCGAAAATAGGGGATTGGCCTACTTCTTATTTTTGGGCGTTAGAATCATGTTCATGCGCTTGCCCTCGAGCTTTGGCAGCGTTTCCACTTTGCACCACTCCTCAAGGTCGCTGGCAAATCGCGCCAGCATAGCCTCTCCTTGGTCTTTGAACATAATTTCGCGGCCGTGAAAGAAGACGTATGCTTTCACCTTGTCGCCATCCTTCAAAAAGTTTTCGGCATGCTTAAGCTTGAACGCGTAGTCGTGCTCGCCGGTATTTGGCCCGAAGCGAATTTCTTTCACGTCAACCTTCACGGAGTTGGCTTTTATTTCTTTTTGCCTTTTCCGCTGCTGGTAAAGAAATTTTTGAAAATCAACGATTTTGCAAACGGGCGGGTCGGCTTGCGCCGATATTTCGACCAAATCCAGCTCCATTGCCTCGGCCATTTTCAGCGCCTCTGGCAGTGCGTAAACTCCCGGATTTTCAATGTTGTCGCCCACCAAGCGCACTTGTGGTATGCGAATTTCGCGATTGATTCTATACCCTCCCGAATCGTTACGACGCTGTGGGTGTGGTCTTCTTGCCGCTGGTTTTGGCCTCGATGGTGGTCTGTTGCCTCCAAAATTCGAGCTGTAAGACTGAGCCTTTATAAGGTTATCCTCCTAAAAAGTTAACAATATGCCTATATTTACTACTTGAATATCAAACACCTATAGGCGTATAAATGCTTGATACTATTGTGCTGTATTCGATATATATCCAAATTTCATACCTAACTACGAGGCTGCAAATTTCGGTTTTTTTTACCAAAAATGCAAGAAGTTGAGCAAATTTTATCTGAATATGATTCTGTTATCGGCGTAAATAGCCAGCCTGAGCGCACCAAT
>JAIRXY010000010.1 GCA_031268055.1 Prevotellaceae bacterium
CGGGCGTGCGGAATCGCCCGCTTTGGCAAAACCGCATAGCGCCCCGCAAATGGGCGAAGTTTTTTTGCGAAATGGTGGTTTTGCAGCGCGCGGCGCTGCACCGGTTGCCGCCCATACCACCGCAGGAATTCGATTTTTTTATGGACACCATTAAAAAATGACATTCATAATGGTTTGAAAGCAAGACTATTTTCACGCATTAATGTTCTCAGAAAGGCAAAAATCAAATGCTAATAATGCCTAATTTAACATTTGCGGCTCTAATGGACATTTTGGGATTATTAGGAATAATTCCCCATTCTCTATATGTTAGCATACCTAATGTCGAGTTCACCGTTACCGATAAAAAATGAGGTAGTACCTCACCCCCTCCGGGTTGGCGACCTTCACGAAGTAGAGGAAATTTAATGGATAGCGCCGTCGTCCGGTAGCGAGCTTCAGCAGTAGCATATCAGCTATCAGCTCATGAAGTTATCGATAGCGTCGCGGGCAACGCCGAGTAGGGGGCGGCGGCACGGCGATTAACCGCGAGGCAAGCTTTACAGGCCGCTTTTATTTTTCCCCAGCGTTTCTTGCGAGCTGACCCACGTTACGTTGAGCAGCCTGTCGTGGCGGTCGGTGGCGCCACGGTAGTACACGTATACGCCGTAGATATTTTCCGTCTCGCTTGAGCACGCATCAATTCTTCCCATGTCGAGCGCGCCATTTTCGTCCACGTATACGTACTTGTAGTTGTAGTAGCCCTGCTTTACGGGTATCGACAGCTCGTAGGCGCGGCGGCGGCTATCGTACAGCATGACGAAATCGTTGTTGAGCTCCCAGCCCGAAATTTCGCCAAAGACGTAAATTTTCCCATCAAGCGGCTGCTCTGCGTGCAGCGACAGGAATACGCTGGGGTAATCGCTTTGCGTGTTGCTCTCGCTCAGGTAGCGCTCGTTGCGCACCACGTACCGCCCGTTGATATCAGGGTTGTAAAGGTACTGCCTGAAAACCTCGTCCTGCTCCACCTGCACGTGGTAGATGTTGTTGATGTTTAGCACTTCTCTCACCCTCATCATTTTGTACTCAAGGCTTGATATGTCGAAGTGGCGGTACTCGCTGCCGCCGGGGTAGAGGTTTTTGCTGGGGTGGGAGTAGTCTATGTAGCCGTTGCGGACAAAAGTTGGCGTTGGGTCGGCTACCTCCAGAAAGCGGTGTCCGTTTTGCTCCACCCGCACCTTTACTTCGGTGTAGGGCTGGCTGATGGGAAACGAGGGGTGCTCTACCGTGACGTCAAGCTGCTGGGAGCAGCGCTCGTTTCCGGCCAGCGGCAGCTTGCGCACGTTAGCCCGAACGCCCACGGCAGACGGCTCTACCACCGAAAAGCTTTTTTGGAGCAGCGCCTCGTCGGGCTTGTCGCTGTCGTATACCTTGAGCAGGTAGTTGCCCGATAGCTTCAGCTGCATTTGCGCGTTGGGTATTTCGAGCGTGTAGCGCGTGTAGCCCACCAGCGTGTTGAACGATGGCTCTCGGTTGCTGATTTGGTCGCTGAGGAAGCCCTCGATGTAGTCGGAAAAAAAGAGGTTGCTCTCGCTCCAGCCGGCGTCGCACAGCGCAATCTTGTAGGAGAAGTAGCGGATATCCTCCGACAGGTCGTCGAACGAAAGCTGCAGCTGGTCGCCCGAGCCGAGCGTAATGACAGGGTCGGTCATTTCGCCATCGAGCTTGCGGAGCTGGATAGTTTTAATGTTCTTGTCGAAGCAGGCGTCGGCGCCCTTACGGAGCTGGCCTGTGGCGAAGCGCGGGGATACTGCGGCGAGCGCAAGGAGGAGCACCGGGAGGGCAAAAAATTTTGTCATAGCGCGTAAGCTGTATTTATCGTTGTATTTATCACGTCGTTGGGCGTGGCTTGTTTTTCCCGCAAAGGTACTGATTTTCCGTAAAAGATGTAGCGTTAGGGCGTTTTTTTGGCGCGTTGCGCTGTTGGCGGGCTTTAGCGCTTGAGGCCAATAAACCCGTTATACTTTTGTACAACGTTGCTGTCGAGGTAGATGGTGAGCAGGTAGTAGTAGTTGCCGTCAGGCAGGTTGTCGCCGTTCCAGTCGTTGGCGTAGCTGCGCTTTTGGTAAACCATGTCGCTGTAGCGGTTGAACACCAGCAGCTCGTTGTTGGGGTAGCTGAGCAGGCCGGGGATTTCAAAGTAATCGTTAACGCCGTCGCCGTTTGGCGTGAACATGTTGACGCTATTTGTCAGCACGTTGTTGGACAGCACGTTGATTTTGTGGCTTGTCGTTTTGAGCACAGCGCCGTTTTCGTGCAGCTGTAGCGTTTTTACGACGCTTCCCCGGCGGTCTATGCGCACCGTTACGTCAAACGAATGTTCTTCGCCGGCCGGCAGGCAGGGAATTTTGACGATCATGCTGCGGTTGTCCATCGTGTAGCCGGTGGCGCTGCACGATACAAGCGTCACGCCCTTGGGCATCGAATCGGCTATGTGGATATTCTCCAGCGCCGTTGCGTCGCGGTTGTACACGCTCACGTTGTAGGTTAGCTCTTCGCCCTGCCGGATTTCGGTTTTACTTGCGCTAACGGCAAAGTCCACCTCACCGGCAAAGACAAGCGGAGCAAAAAACAGCAGCGCAAAAGCCGATAACGGCTCTCGGCGCTTGTAAACTTTTGGAAAAGAGTATTTCATTGCTTTTAGCGGTTGGTTATTTTTACCTCATAGCATGAGAAAAAAAGCGTAGCCTAACATAACCTACAGCGAAAGTAGCTATTTTGTTGTAATTACGCAATAGCTTTCACAAGGCGCTACAAATATTTTGGCTTGACGGCAGAAAAAGACGGGTTGCCGCGATATGCGGCAGCCCTTATAAAAGGCATAAGTACCTTTTTTCCAAGCGCGCTACCTTGCCACGACTCGTATTACCGGGCAGGTTACCCGAATAAAGCGGTGGATAAGGTTAGTAAGCGGGAAGTTCCGGCAGCGCGAGGAGCGGTGCAAAGCCAAGTGGTTTTTTTTGAATCCCATGAGCATGAGCAGCCACAAAAGCTTCGCAGGCGTGGCGCGGGGAGAAAAATTTCCGCGATATTTTTGCAGGTGGCGCCAATTGATGTGAGGCGGTATAGCTTCATCTCTGCAACCTATTGCTTATCCATAGCTCGGTGAACTTTAGCCTGCGGAGTGCAGGGCAGCTCAAGAACAAAAAAGTATTGTTAATATTATTTAGCAAATATTTATTTTTATTTCTTTTGCATCTCAAAAAAAGCGCATACATTTGCCGTGCATTGCTGATGTTTTGTTCAGAAACGCTATCTAACTTCTAATTTTTTATGGCACACATGCTACCGCAGGCTACGAATATTTACGCTCACTTTGCCGCTTACGGCGTGGGGGATGATGTTCGTCTGCACCAACCGGAGAAGGTTTCTATAAGCTATATTCTACACACACACACACACACACACACACACACA
>JAIRXY010000023.1 GCA_031268055.1 Prevotellaceae bacterium
CGCTGGCAACGCTTTGCAGCTCGTTCTTTTCAAACATCAGCACGGCTGATGGCTCCGCTACTTTCTCCCTGAAAACGTAGCGCAGCACCATCACCGAAAACCACGTGATGAACTTGGCAACGGGGTAGCATATCAGGTACACAAAAAAGGCGGGGACGCTAAAGGCGCGCAGGAAAAAGTTGGAGTGCAGCTTGCAGATGGTCTTTGGCAAAAAATCGCCCACCAGCAGCGCCGCAAAAGATGCTACGAGCACGCTGACCGTCAGGTGTGCATGGTGCGAAAATTCGCTCATGCCGCCACGCTCGTACAGCATACTGGTTATGGCAATGGTGTAGACAACCAGCGCCGCGGTGTTGGCCACCAAGATAGAGGCGGTAAACTGCCCCTGATGGCGCATTAAAACGCCCACAAGGTAGGTGTAAATCTTGCCCTGCTGCCGATCAATTTCTACCTTCAGCTTGCTGGACGACAAGAATGCTATCTCCATGCCCCTCAGGAAGGCAGAGAAAAGAAGCACGGTAAATATTAACCATCCGGAGTTCATAGGCCAACCTTACTTTTTGTCCTCGACGTAGATAACGCTGTCAAATACTTCCTGTATCTCGTACTCTGTAAACGATTCGTCGGAAATAAGCCCTTTGCCGTGAATGATTGCTCCTTTTTGGGTATCCACTATCTTCACCGGCGCGTCGGTGTATATTTTTTTTGTTTTTTGATTCCAAAAGAGCTTTTCCGTTCTGAGCTCGTCGCCCTGCATATTCTTTACCACTACGTTTCCGGCGCCCTCCCACAGCTCTTTTACCTCGTAGTATATGGCGTGGTTGGCCGTAACGCTCGACTCTACGGTTATCGAATCAAGGTAGCGGTAAAGCTCTACTCCTTTTGGAAAATCGGTGTATTTTTCTTCGGCAAAGTGAAACTGCCTCAGCTCTGGGGCAATGAAGCGAACTTTTATGCCTCCCAGCTCTGTCATCCGTCCGTTCAGGTTTTCTATGCGCAGCGATGGGATGCTCTGTATATCGTTGAGCTCCCGCACTTTTTCGATGTTGCTTTTGCACGAAAAGGCAGCAACGGTAAGCAGCAGGGCTGCCAACGCTTTGGCTTGGTATGGCGCTACGATTCTCACTCGTACTTATACTTTACAAACCAAGTTTCGAAGAGGGTTATTCCCAGCGAAAAGTTTACGTAGGTTTCCTGCACCATGCCGTTGCTGGTAGCTCCTCTCCGTCCGGCTTCGATGCCGGCGTTGAGGTATCCGGCGCCCCTCATTGGTATGCTAACGCCAACGTTCAGGGCGGCATCCTTCACGGCGTAGCCGTTGTGCAGGAATGGCGTTTGCGAGTAGCGAAGGCCGCCGCGGTAGGTTATGCGCTTCCAGAAGTAGCGCACGTCGTAGCGGTTGGGGATGTAGTATCCGCCCAGCTTGACGCTGTACGAGCTGCCCAGCTCGTTGATGTTGTTCATCACCACCTTCGTTTTTGACCAGTCCTGATAGCTAAACTCGGCCCCCAGCATCCACTTTTCGGAGGTAGTAATGCTTGCGCCGAGGTTGAGCTGCATGGGGATTACCACCGGCGAGGCGGCGGACGAGCTGTACGCCGTATCGTACCTGCCGTCTGTGCTTATCTGCGAGAGCGTGCTTTGCTTTCCGCCCAAGCTAACCTGCGGCTGCCACGAAGCGCCCAGCGCCATGCTGCGCTTGCCGCCCAGCGGCTGCGCGTACTGCGCGCCCAGCGTTGGGGCAAAGTCCGAAATTGTTTGAACTTTGGATGAGCGAACATTGTTGTAGTAGGCGCTGGTGTTGTGCTGCACGGTGTAGTAGTGGCTGATGTTGCCAAAGTAGTAGCGCGCGCCCACCCCCACCGAAAAACGCTTGGTGATGTTGTACCCCAAGTTCAAGAACACTTGGTTGATGCCATTTTCGCCGCGGTACAGGTAGCGCACATCGCCCATGTTGGCTACGATGGAGTCGCTTCGCTCGCGCCGCTCAAACTCGTAGCCCACGCTGCTAAAGGGCGTTATCCCAATGCTCAGGCCAAGCCGCTTGATGGGAAAAGCCATCGCCACGTGGTGAAAGTTGGCCGTATTGTAGCTGGTGCTTTGGCTTGCTGTTCTGGAGTAAAAGTTTCGCATTTCTCCGCCAAAGTCCATCACAAAGGTAAGCGAATCGCGCGCAGACGCTCCGGCAGGGTTAACGTAGTCTATTTGTCTTGATTCGCGCACGCCGACGGTAATGCCGCCCATGCTGCCGGTGGCGGTCACCCCCTGCTGCGCAATGTCGCCCAAACCGTACATAGAGTAAGGAGAGTATGTATTAATGCTGCTATTGTCCTGAGCATGTACGGAGCCGACAATCCAGAATCCTACCCCAAAAAAAGTCCATTTATTTAGCCTCAGCATAATGCTCAAGTATCCTATTTAATCCGATTAACACTAAATCATAATCCACAAATATCGTTTTTTTTACCCTCTCTGCCAAGAAATGAGCGTCGCCACCGGTAAAAATCACGACTAAATTTGAATATTTTAAAGTAAATTGTTCTACGTTAACTTCCACCTCGTATATTACCCCGTTGAGCACCCCCGCCGTAATAGCCTCCTGCGTGCTGTTGCCCGGCGAGGAGTAGCTGCCGGTTACCTCGCACAGGGGCAAGTGGCCTGTGAAGTCGTGCAGCGCCTTGAAGCGTAGGGCAATGCCCGGCGAAATGTTGCCGCCAAGGTACTCGCCGTTGCTGCTCACCAGCTCGTAGGTAATGGCTGTTCCGGCGTCCACCACCAGCACGTTGCGGTTGGGAAACCGGAAGCTGGCTCCCACCGCTGCCGCCAGCCTGTCGCTGCCCAGCGTTTCGGGCGAGGCGTACAGGTTGCGAATGGGCAAGGGCATTGCGGATGACATCGTCACGGCGTTGGGCAGCAGGCTGTGCACCAGCCTGTCCAGCGCGTCGTCCCCGCGGCGCACCGACGCAATGATGGAGCGCGGCAGCCCGCTGTGCCTGTCCAAGAACGCGCGCCCCTCGGCAAACGAAGCGCTGCCGTCAGCCAGCTTGTCCACCACGGCATCGCCCTCCACCACGGCCAGCTTTACAGCAGCGTTGCCAATATCTACAACCAAATTTGCCAAATTTCTGCTTTCTTTAAGATGAGTACATAGCTTGCTTTACGGGGCAAAGGTAACGCTATTTTTTATACTGACAACTTTTGTAGCTGCTGAGATATGATTTCTATAGCGCTTGTTCCCCAAAAGCCATTTTCCAAAAGCATCTTTTTCCCGCCTGCAGCAGGCTACCACGAAAAATAAAAAAAGCCCATCAAGCTACTTGTTGACCGGCTTCTTGTCTTTCGCTGCCTTCACAGCTTTTCGCCTTACGGTGTGTGTTACCACTTCGCGTGCGCCCTCGTGTACGTAGCGTGTTATGCGCTATTTTACTTCAGTAAGCGGAGAAGGGGGGATTCGAACCCCCGGTACCGATTGCTCAGTACGACAGTTTAGC
>JAIRXY010000026.1 GCA_031268055.1 Prevotellaceae bacterium
GTATCGCTACAATATTTTGTAGTAGATTTCTGTGCGACAAACTCGTTTCCGCAAAATTTGCAGACCTTTTTATATTCAAATTTTCCTGTCATCTATCGTCTATACTTTGGATATATTAGTAATAATATATTGTCAATTACTGTAAGTTGGTGTAAATTGATGTAAAGTTTCTACACAACTTAGGATTGACTTTTTTTCAGTGTACCACTGCGGTACAAATACGGTACAAAATTACACAAAATATCTGTAAAAAACAATAGGTAACGATAGAAAAATTATCAGTAAAATGTTATTAAATTACTGTATTACAGTGTTATATTTACTTTTTATTGATTGTTGTTTTCAGGGGTTATTTCCCGATGCAGAAATTCTTGAAAATGTTGTTGAGAATATCCGTATCTGCAATTGCTCCGGTAATGCTGCCGAGGTGTTGCGCGGCTTCGCGAATCTCAAATGCGATGAGCTCTTCGCCCAGCTTGCAGCTAAGCCCGTCAAGCGCGCGGGTCAACGCCTGCCGCGCGGAGGTGAGCGCCTCGTAGTGGCGGAGGTTACTCACAATGCCGAGGTCGAGGTTGTCGGGGAGGGCGGCCATATGCACTAGGCGCTCTTCCAGCGCAGCCATGCCTGTCCGTGCTTTGGCCGAAATTGTAAGCGTTCTGCACAGCGGTTGCAGGATGTTTTCCTTCTCCGCCAGCTCGGAGCTACCCAGCAAGTCGGCTTTGTTGAGCAGCGCGATGGCAGGCTTTTTGCCGTCTATCCTTTGCAGGAGCGCGAGCAGGCTGCTTTGCAGCTCGGTAGCGTTGAGCGTTGCGTCCAGCGCCACCAGCACAATTTGCGCCTGCTCCAGCTTTTGGTAGCTGCGGTCAATGCCTAATTGCTCTACGTGGCCTGCGCCGGAGCGAATGCCGGCGGTATCAATAAAGCGGAACAGCACGCCGCCCAGCGTTACGCAATCTTCGATAGCGTCGCGCGTGGTGCCGGCCTCGCTCGACACCAGCGCCCTCTCTTCGTTGAGCAGCGCGTTGAGCAGGGTACTTTTGCCCGCGTTGGGGCTGCCTGCAATGACCACCGGAACGCCCTTTTTTATGGCGTTACCCACAGCGAACGAATCGGTCAGCTTGGCCGTAGCGTGTAGAATATCTTTCAGGAGAGCGGAGAGCTCGTTGCGGTTGGCAAGCTCTACATCCTCATCGGCAAAGTCGAGCTCGAGCTCCAGCATGGAGGCAAAGTGCAGCAGCTTTTCGCGTAGCGCCTTAATCTCGCCGGAGTATCCGCCGCGCAGCTGCTGCATGGCCACGCGATGCATGGCGCGCGTGCCGGAGGCGATGAGGTCGCCCACGGCTTCGGCTTGGGCTAGGTCTACCTTGCCGTTCAGGAAGGCGCGCATGGTAAACTCGCCGGGCTGCGCCAGCTGCGCTCCTCGGTCGATTAGCGCCTGTACGATTTTCTGCTGAATGTAGGTGGAGCCGTGGCACGAAATTTCTACCGTATCTTCGCCCGTGTACGAGGCTGGCGCGCGAAAAACGGAGGCCAGCGCCTCGTCAATTGTTTCGCCGTTGTGGGTAACGCTTCCGAGGTGCACCGTACCCGCTTTCTGCTCGCTCAGCCGCTTGCCGGAGGGGGAAGTAAAGACTTGGTCGGCAATGGGCAGCGCTTGCGCCCCGCTCAGGCGTACGACTGCAATGCCGCCCGTTCCCGGTGGAGTTGAAATGGCTGCTATGGTGGATGTCAGGTCTATCAAGGCGTTGGATGTTTAGCTGTGAAGCTCAATATTCTAAGTACGAAATATCGGAAGCGCAAGTGTAGTATTCGTACACGGTTTTTCGTACGGTGCTGAAAGCGGCAAAGCAGCCGTATCCATTTTCGATGTTCGACACAATGGGTACAGGCTCGACAAAGAAACCTATTTCGTTGCGCTGAAGCGCCAAGCTGCGGTGGTGTTCGTAGGCAACCTGAGAGAGGTGCGAGATGTAAATGGCTATGCTGGTATGCTCAAGCTGCTGCGAGCATGGAAGCGGAGCAACAGCCTTTACAGCCTCCTCCTGCAGCAGCAGCTCTATTGCGCCGGTAGCGTTGGCAAAGGACACGTCGGACAAGAGCATGCGCTCAAAGAGGAAAACATCCGACATGTTGTTCCCAAGCTGCTGCTCGGCCTCCATATCGGGGTTATCCTGAATCAGCGCGCTGTTGGCTATCGCTATGCTGTAGGGGATAACGTAGCTATCGTAGTAGGGGCGTACTGTGGTAGCTTCGAGCCGGAACATGTAGTAGTCTCTGTCGCGAGAGCCGTCCGTAAGCCGGAGGTTTAGCGGGTAAAAATCCATTCTTCCTTCGACCTCTTGGCCTCCCGTTCTACCTATAAAGTATGGGTAGCGCTTGCGAATTTTTTGCCCTGTATCCAGCGCTATATCTTCAACGGCGGGAGGTGTAGGCATTACGACGGTTGCACTTGCAGTGGGGTAGCCTTCTATCTCCAGCGTTAGCCTGTAGGCGCTACCTGCTTTGAGCGGCAGGCCTTTTTTTTCGATAAAAAATCCGCTTACGCTGGGGCGTAGCGACATATCGAAGCCTTGCCCATTGTCGCCGTCAACAATGCGGTAGAGAGGTGTAGGGTTGTCGTCCTCGTAGAGCGACACAACGCCTTTGCAGATAATCGTGCGATACTCGCTCTTCCATGTTTTATACGACCCCAGCGAGCGCATCTCTGTAAAGCAAAGGTTGAATGCTCCGCTGTCGGTATCTATGGTTGCGCTCACGGCAAGCTTGGGCGGAAAGCTGGATGGCGCAACATCAACTTCCTGTATCATGTTGTCGCAACCGGCCAGCGCAGCGCAGCACAGCAAAATTCCCCCCAGCGCATATTTAGTCGTCCAAAAGCTGTACATGGCTCAAAATTTAAATTGGTAGCTAATCGAAGGAATAATAGGAAACAAGCTCACCTGCATGTAGCGGTAGCGTATTAGCTCGCCTGTGCTTGGCGCAAAGGAAGAGCTTATTGAGTAGTCATACCTGCCATCTTTTTCAACGTTGATGAAGTAGGGATTTCTACGGTTGTAGGCGTTGAACACGCCGAATATCCACCGGCGCTCGTACAGCCTTTTTTTCTTAATGAGGCTAATGCCCAAGTCGAGCCGGTGGTATGGCGACATTCTGTAGCTGTTGCGCTCGCTGTACTCCGTTACATCCACCTGAGTATCGGGGTATACAGGGTCGGTAGCGTCAAATATGCCCACCGGTATGGTAACGCAGCTGCCCGACCCAAATACCCATGTTCCGGAGACCTCTACTTTTTTCCCGAACTTTTTCATCAGCGCTACGCTGATATCGTGCCGGCGGTCGTACTTGTAGCTAAATCGCTTGCCGTGGTTTAGCGCCTCGAACTGCCTGTCCGACCATGAAAGGGTATACCCAATCCACCCCGTAAACGACCCCATTTTTTTCTGGGCAAAAAGCTCCACGCCGTAGCTACGCCCTTCGCCTTGCAGCACTTTATCCTCCCACTGGCTGTGCACATCAAATACCGACGCGCCTTCCCTGTATTCAATCACGTTGCTCATTGTCTTGTAGTATCCCTCAAGGCTCAGCTCATATTCTCCCCTAAAGTTGTAGGCAAATCCGGTGGCTACTTGGTCGGAGTATTGTGGGCGGAGCAAGTCGGTAGAAGGCACCCAGAGGTCGGTAGGCATGCCAAGGTTGGAGTTGGTCAGCAGGTGAACATACTGCGCCATGCGCGAGTAGGCAGCTTTGGCAGAGAGGTCGTCCGTGAGGAGGTAGCGTGCCGACAGGCGTGGTTGCAGCGCGTGGTACGCCTCTCCGCGCACGCTAAACATCGACCAGCGCAGCCCCACGCTGGCTTTTAGGTAATCGTTCAGGCGCACATCGTCCTCGGCGTACAGGCTGGACTCGTAGGTGCGCGTTTTTTTTCCGCCAAAATCAATGGGTATTGTTTCAGCGGTAACCCCTATGGAGCCGGGGTTAAAGGTGTGGTAGGTAAAATTTCCGCCAAAGCGAATGTAGTGGTTGGGCGAGGGCAGGTAGTCAAACGCCGCCTGCCCACTCCAATCTTCGATACCCGACAGGTAGTCCATTCCAAAATACTGCTCTGTGCCTTCCATCGGCAATTTTTCCCACAGCTTCATGTAAATGTTCATTCGGTAGCGGCTATACGTCAGGGTAGTATTTCCGAATAGCTGGTTGGTAAAAACGTGATTCCACCGGAAAGCGCCGGTGATGTTGCCCCACGTTAGCCCCATATCGCTTTTTTGTTGGGATGTGGAGTTGTAGTCCTCCTTGTCTTCCGACGTCACGTAGAACTTGTCGTCGCCCACAAAAACGCTCAGGTAGATGCGGTCATTGGCAGAGATGCGGTGGTTGATTTTGGCGTTAACATCGTAAAAGTAGTAGCCCGGTACTACATTTTGGGTTGATGCGGCGTTGGCCGCCGCGATGAAGGGGCGCATGAGCAAGTCAATGTAGGTGCGCCGCGCCGAAATGATGAAAGACGTTCGGTCTTTGAAGATAGGCCCCTCAAGGGTAAGCCGCGACGCCACTATGCCTATGGAGCCTTCGCCGTGGAACTGCTGCATGTTTCCTTCCTTCATGCTAATATCAATCACCGACGAGACACGTCCCCCGTACCTTGCCGGAAATCCACCCTTGAGCAGCTCAATGTTGTTGATAGCGTCAGCGTTAAATACCGAAAAGAATCCAAACAGGTGTGAAGCGTTGTAAACGGGCACGCCGTCCAGCAGAATCAGATTTTGGTCGGGGCCTCCGCCTCGCACGTATAACCCGCTGCTACCTTCGCCTCCCGATTGTATACCGGGCATTAGCTGCAACGCTTTCAGAACGTCCACTTCGCCCAGCAGCGAGGGTATAGCTTTGACCTGCGCAACCGGCACATGCAGCATGCTCATCTGCGTGCGGTCTTGTATCAGGTCGGACTTTCGGGTAGTTACTACCACCTCTTCCAGCAATGCCGAGTTGACCATCCCAACGTCGATTACCGTATCTTTGTCAAGCACAAACGACAGCGCTTGCATGGCATACCCCACATACGAGTATACCAACTCCACCTGCCCTGCGGGTAGGGTGAGGCTGTAAAATCCATACTGGTTGGATGAGGTACCCAGCATACCAGAGCGGTTGTAGAGCGTAGCGCCTATCAGGTTTTCCGAGCTGAGGCTATCTCTCATATACCCGCTTATGGTGTACCTCTTGGTGGGCAGCTGCCGCTCTGCGCTTTGGGCGTAGAGAGCGACAGGAGCACAGCAAAAAAAACAGCAAAACAGCGCAGAATTAATGCATAAATAGCTGTGCATCGCTATTACGGTTTAGCTGCGCAGCTTTTCTTTGTACTTCGCAAGCTGCTTTTTGAGCACCTCGACATTCAGGTCGATTGCCTCCTCAAACGTTTTACACTTGTGCTCAGCAAAGAGGTCGCTACCGGGCACCTCAAGCTTTATTTTGACAATTTTGTTTTTTTCATCCGACACATTTTCAATGCTCATGGCAACCTCTGCGCCTACAATGCCGTCAAAAAACTTATCGAGCTTACTTACTTTTTCCTCTGCAAATGCCAACAGCTTTTGGTCGGCATTGAACTTGATTGATTGAATTTTTGTGTTCATAAAGCAATTAGATTTCAGATTTCGTTGATTTCAAATTAATTCGTCGCCAAAATTTTTCTTACCATACCACATCATCGTGCAGCATGGGGGTGCGCGTTGTGGTATGATTTCATCAGCTTCTCAACGCTGTTGTGCGTATAAACTTGCGTTGCACGGAGGCTGCTATGCCCCAGCAGGTCTTTGATGCTGTTGAGGTTAGCGCCGTTGTTGAGCATGTGCGTAGCAAATGAGTGGCGTAGCACGTGCGGGCTTTTTTTACCCTTCACTCCCTGCATTTCCAAGCTGCTGTACACCACGCGATATACCAAACCGGAGTATACAGGCGCTCCCTTGGCCGTGCGAAAAAATGCGCTGTCGGGCAGCACGGAGAAGTGGCTGCTTAGCGTTTCTACGTAAAGCCTAAGCTCGTGGCAGAGGTCGGGGCAAAGCGGAATGATGCGCTGCTTGTTCCCTTTTCCCAGCACCTTCACCGTTTGCGCGTCGAGGCTTACATCGTTGCAGCGCAGTCCTACCAGCTCCGAAAGCCGCATACCCGTTTCGTAAAACAGCTCAATCATGGCGTGGTTGCGCTGCTCCTCGTAGCTGCTGCTGTCGCGCTCGCCGTCAAGCAAAGCGTGCAGCTCCTCCTCCTTGTAGAAGAACGGCAAACGCTTGGCATTTTTGGGAGTAATCACTTTTTCTATTGGGTTTTGTGCAAGCAGCCCTTCCCTGACAAGGTAGCTGTAAAATGCACTTGCTGATGAGATTTTGCGGTTGACCGAGCGCGTGTTCAAGCCCTGCGATATAAGCTCCGAAAACCACAAGCGCAGCTGCCTGTGGTTAAGATTAATCAGCTCATTGTCCGCAGCATCAAAATAGGCAACCAGCTGCTGCATATCGCTTTTATATGCGCGCAGCGTATGCTCCGAATAGCGCTTTTCGCTCCTGAGGTATTGTATAAAACGGGTAACCATAGGTGCAATTTACAAAAAAATCTTTTTACAGACCACTAAACCCTAAGTCCCCCAAATAATAGCTGACCTTTTGGGGCTACTCTTCGGTGCGCTGTAGCAGCTGCCGGTAGGCGGCGCGCTTAATTTGGTCACGGCGAACTACCGAAGGCTTTACAAAAAATTGACGTGAGCGCAATTCGCGCACAACGCCGGTTTTTTCAAATTTCCTTTTAAATTTTTTTAGGGCTCTCTCTATATTTTCGCCCTCCTTAATTGGAACAATAATCATAATTTTTAATGGTTTTTTACAGCTTATTTTTAATTAAAAAAAGTCCACTTTTTCCCCCGTAAAGCTTTGCAATAATGCCGCTTTATCAGGCTGCTACGCGCAATGAGCCGCAAAGGTACAATAAAAAATTCAACTTTCAAAAAAATTGCCCTGCGAGTTTAATGATTTGTAGCTTTAAATTGCGCAATAGAGACGCGACTTTCGAGGCAAGCATGTATTCGGCAAATGTATCGTTTATTTTTGGACGACAACTTACAACTTACAACTCCTCATACACTTCCATTTCCACAATGCGCAGCTGTCCTTTTTGATTAGCGGCATTAGGGTCTTTGAACAGGTCAAGTTCGCCCGCGGATTTAGCTTCAACTTCCACTATCTCTCCAAAAGCGTCTTTATCTTCACTCTGACCAATGAGCTTGACGGTAACAAAACGTCCTCGTGCAGGTTTAATCGGGATGGTGATGTATCCCAACGATTTTGGAGTTTCTCCTTCAAAAGCCATCGCTTCGTCCACAAAAATCTGAATAGGGTATGAGCGCATACGCCAGCCGGTCAGCTTGAGTTCTATTTCGTTTACAAGAGCATCGTGGTCAAGCTCGTACTTTATCCAGCCTGTCGAAAGTCGGCCATCGTTGCTCCATTCCGACAGCTCGTTATCGTCATAACTTTTTGCAACACCCGCTTCATTGCTTCCGGCTGTTGCACCGACAATATCAACCGAATGACGTATAATTTTGTACGATTCGCTGCTCGGAGTTTCACCCCGTGAAAGATTTGACGGTTGATAATCGCCCGAAATGTAAGCGGATAAACCGTCTTTTTCGACGAATGGAATAGAGCTAAATTCCAATGTGACCGGTAGGGGTGAAAAATTTTTCGCCCCTACGACAGAGGCGGTCAGCTTTATTTGCCCTGCTTTTTTCGTCGAGCGTACCAATACACGGTTTATGCCGCACTCCACCGGCAGCTCTTTTTCGAGGATATAATTTCCTTCCTTACCGCCATGCGCAATCCCGCCGCGCCACTCGCCTTCTCCTTGTAAGGTGAATGAAATCATCGAATTGTCCAACGGACAGCGGCGGCCGTCCTTATCAACTACCTCAATTTCTACCAATGCCAAATCGTTTCCGTTGGCTTTGAAGCCGTCGGGAGCCGCCATAAGCTTGAGCGTAATCCTGTCCGGTTTGCCAACCGTTTCTTTTTTCGTGCGGCTGAGCTCTTTTTCGTTCGCGTCATAGCTTACCGCTTCAACCGTACCTGCTTCCCATTTAATTTTAGGGAACGTGAACAAGAAACCAACGCTCCGCTCGCCGAAGCCCTGCGATTTTCCATTGACAAACAGCTCTACCTTTTCGCCTGTCGAGCAAACCTGAACATCTTTTTCTTCGCGTGGGGTAAGGGTTTTTCCTCCGTCGGGGGAATTAAAGGGGGCCTCCCAATGTCCGCAGATATAAGTTCCATGCTGTTCAATATCCACCCAGCCGTTCCACATGATTTGGTGAGCATAAAATACATCTTTCGGGACGCGCATGGCGTCAACCACGCCGCTTCGACGGTAATTTTCCTGACCGCGCCAATGCGAATTTACTTCGTGGAACTGAATTTTGAGGCCGCCGCTGCTCACTCGCTTTCCTGTACCGGGGCGCACGCGGTAATAATCCCACCAGCGGGTTATCAGCTCCTTGAAGAATGCATCCTGATTGTGGTTATAGGATGAAACATCGGTAGCCTGAACCGGCTTGTTCGCTACGGTTGAATGATAGTATTTCGAGCCTGTACCCTCTTTATGAAAAGGATAGGAGTATTCGTCCCAGTACCAGCGCAAAGCTTCGTCGCGGCAATATTCGGTGGCAAACATCGGAATGTGCGAGCTTTTGTTGATATACAGCATTTCGCCGCCGTATTCCGCCACTTTGCTGTCGAGCATCTCGCGCGAACCGATAGCGCGTCCGCCATAAGGGTCGTATTGGTCGCGCAACGCTTTGAGGTCGGCCATGTGTTCTTCGCTAATGGATTCGTTTCCTCCTTCGTAAAAAATAATCGACGGATTGTTGCGGTTATAAATGATTGCATCGCGCATCACCTCGACGCGGTGCTCCCACCGGCGACCAGTAACATCTTTTTCGGAGTCGCCTGCCGGCATCAGCTGCATCAGCCCAACGCGATCGCAGCTCTCAACGTCCTGTTTCCAAGGCGTTACATGCATCCAGCGCACAGTATTGCCGCCCGATTCTACCAGCAACCGATTTGAATAATCGCTCAACCATGCCGGAACCGACTGTCCTACTGCAGGCCACTCGTTGGTGCTGCGCTCGGCATAGCCTTTGATTTGCAACACGCGGTCGTTGAGCCGGAACATGCCGTCGGCAAAGCGCGTTTTGCGGAATCCGGTGCGGGTTTTCACCACATCCGCCAGAACTCCGTTCACATTCAACGCTGTATACACATTATATAAGTAGCCGTAGCCCCAGCTCCAAAAGTGCAGGTTTTCAACGCGACCGCCGGTTTTTACCGTCAGCGTTTCGCCCGCTTTGATTTTTACCGCCGGGCTCGACATTTTTTTTACGATATTGCCATCCATATCTTCGATGACCACATCCAAAGAAAAGGCCTTTTCATCGGAAAATTCGTTCCTTACTTCCGATTCGGCGTAAATCACGGCGTTCTTTTTCGTAATATCAATTTCACGCGCATAAATATAGGTTCCGGTTGTTTCCAAGTTACTGTAAATCGGCAACGTTTGATACAATCGCGGCGTAACGTACAGGTATACATTTTTGGGAATGCCGCCGAAGTTGGCGTAAAAGTTGCGGTCGTTCCACTGGTAAGTCGAACCGGTAGTATGCTCGTGGTAACGCCACGAATTGTCGATACGCGCCGCCAGCACATTATCGCCGGAGTAGTTGACGAGGTTGGTAATGTCGAAGCCAAAAGCCATTACGCCGTTTTCGTGCCAGCCGATTGATTTTCCGTTCAGAAAAAATTCGCCGCCAAAGCGGATGCCTTCAAATTCGAGGAAGATTTTCTTTCCTTTGGACGATTTGGGCAAGCGAAAGTGCTTGCGATACCATACAATAGTGTCGGTATGTTCCAAAATACTTACGCGGAATGCCTCGTCTTCATTAAAAGCAGCGGGGAGCGTTACTTTCTTCCATGATTTGTCGTTGAAGTTGGCGCTTTGCGCATTTCCTTCATCGCCAATTTGCAGCAGCCATTGAGAGTTGAAATTATACTTTGTTCGCTCATTTTTCTCAAAATTGGGAGCGCTATAACCATAAATGGAGGCTGATAATGTAACCAATAGAAGTAAATACTTTTTGTTCATAATGTTACAATTTTAGTTAAATAGGAAATTTATTAAATACAACGCTACTATTCTACATCCATATAGTTGAGCACCACGCCGCATAGCTGCATGATGTATACTTCGGATAGCTTTGCCTGAAACATGGCGTTCAGCAGGCGATCTTGAGCGTCGAGGTTTGTGCGCTGGTGCTCCCTCAGCTCAAGGCTGGTGATTTGCCCTAATCGGTACTGCTCCATAGCCAGCGACACTTTTCGCGCGGACAGCTCACGGTTACTCCGCTCCAAGCCCAGCAAGTTCATGTAGGAGCTGTACGAAGAGTAGAGCAGGTACAGGTCTGCAAGCACCTGCTGCTCCTGCTGCTCGTACTCCAGCTCGCGGTTGCGCTGCTCCACCTCAATGTTTTTTTCCATGCGCCGCTGGTTTTTTCCGTCGTATATTTTGAAGCCAACGCTCACCCCGTAGCTCAGCCCCAGCGCGTCGCTACGCGAGGCGTTGTAGGAAGTATGGGCGCTGTTGTAGCCATACGAAGCGTTGAGGTTTACGTAGGGGTAGCGCGCCGCTTCTATCTGCTCTCGCTCAAGGTCGGTGATAGCGCGATTCTTGTCGAACATCTTTAGCGAGGTGTTATTTTGCAGCATCACCGTTTTTATCTCCTCCAGCTGGAGGTGCTCATTGAGGCTAAAAGAGCTGTCGGTAAAGACAACATCGTTGGCGTCAAAGGGTATCAGCAGCAGCTTCTTGAAGCGGATAAGCTGCTCGTAGATGCTCTGGCGGTAGGTAACCAGCTGCGAGCTATCGGCGTTGAAGTCCACCTGCGCTTGTAGCAGCTCGAGCTGCGAGTGCGCTCCAACTAAATATTTTTCGGTAGCTATGCGCAGGCGTTCGCGCGAAAGCGATAGCATGATGGAGAGATTCTCAAGCCTGAGCCTTCGCTGGAGCAGCTCATAGTACATAGCGGTAGCTTGCGCCACGCTGTTTTCAATCTCAAGCTTGACGCTCAGCTCGCCGTTTTTTTTCATTTCTTGCAGGCGGCTGTACGAGGCTTGCATTCCCCATCCGTCAAACAGCGTCCACGTGCCGGAAACGCCCATGTTGTAGGTGTTGTTAAAAGTGTTGGTATAGCGTTGTCCACCGGCCTTTTGGAGCTGGTTGGCAGCGCCGCTGTACCCTGTGGTTGCGTTGAGCTTGGGGAGCATCCCCGCGTTTCCGCGCGTAGCGTCGTTGGAGAGTATTTCTTCGCGGTTGCGCGAAAATTTGATGGAATATCCGTTGTTCAGCAGCGTTTCCAGCGTTGTGGAAAGCGAATACAAAACGGTATCCTGCGCGCTTGCAGCAGCAACGGCAAAAAGCGAAGACAGCAGCAAAAATGAAGTTCGAAAATTCATAGCAAACAAACCTGTATTACCAATCCAACATCTTACTTACTTAATCTTTAGCTCCAGCGGATTGCTCAGCTTTAGCGCTTCAAAAGCAATGTACTCTTGCCATAGCTTTTCCGTTGGGAAGCGTAACGCTCCGTCTTCGGTAGTGGCTTTGCTCCATCCGGCGCCGCTATAGTAGGTAAAAGGTTCGTTGGCCTTGTAGCTGCCTGTGGCAAGCAGGTGGTTTCCTTCGAGCTTGGCGGCGCTCATGCCGCCCAAGGGGAATATAATTGCCGTATGCACAACGCCGTTATCGGTAGTATCTGCTTGCAGCGCGTCGGCTTGCTCGGCGTAGGTGACGTAGCCTTTGTCGGGGGCAAGCAGCGGCTTGTAGGCGGGGTCTGCGTTGGCAACGTCTGTCGGATTTTTATTGTTTTTCAGCACAATACCTGCTGCAACTTCCATATCGCCTGCATTTATGAATACTTCGCTGATGCAGTTCAGCTGGCTGTTTGCGTCTAACGAAATGCGGCGAATCTCCACTACCGGCGTTCCTGCCACGTCCAGCGGCGCGTAGGCAAGCTCAAACGAGGTGCGTATCAGGCCGCTATCCAATATTTTTGATGTTACAAAGTTGTTGCCCAGCGTCAGCTGCCCGTTTACGTATGGCGCCAGCGCTCCGCACCCCAGCGTGCGGCCAACCTTGTAGCAATCTACCCCCTCGCCGTGGTCTTGGTGGTACGACGCTTTGCCCGACAAGTCGGCAGCATACCACTTGTCAACTATCAAATCTTCGGTACGCTTGCACCAAACATCAATGCCGTTGCTTGGTCCGTCCACCTTCATAAGCGCCGGCCCATATATCCGGAATGCAACGCGGTTGTTTTCCCACGCAAAATCGTCCATGCGCTCCGGCACTAAGCGCGCCGACGTTTTGGGCTTCGAGAGCTCGGTAGCCGGCTTACCCTGCTTCAGCTGATAAGCGGCGCTGCCCTGCGCCGGTACTTCTACCTGAAAAATAATAGCCTGCGGGTCTGGCTGACCCTTGTAGAGCGTCTGCGACGGCAGCCTCTGCCCACGCTGGTTGAACACAGCAACCTCCTGCGGGTCTACCACGCCGACGCGCTCCTGCACCACGCTCCACGGAATTTCTACTGTTTCGTTGACGCGGTCTGCATCAAGCGGATTTACTACGTCTACCGTAAGAACGGCATGGCTGTGGCAGGAACTCATTAGCCCTGCAAGCAGCAACGAAAAAAACATCTTTTTCATTTTGATTAATAATTTAGAGATTAGTACATATTCAACCCATTTTCAACTTTTTGGATTCAACTTTTTGGTCTCAGAATCAAAGGATTCTTCATATTCGCAGCTTACAGATTCTGCTCAGAATTTCTCCCGTTTTTCTTCAACATATCTAATAAATGCCTCACATACAAACTTATACCCTCCCGGCGTAGGGTAATTGCCTGAAAAATACCAGTCGCCGGTGTGGTTGGGGCAGGCTTTTCGCAGCCCGTCCGACGTTTGGTAAACCAGCTCCACCTGTGCGTTAACGCCAGGTGGGGTGAGCATCTCGGCTATTTTGCGGGAGATTTCAACGTCAGAGAATGGCGCATAAATATTCTTCACCGGATTTACCATTTCGCCTTTGGGTAGCAGCAGCTGCTCTTTGCACTGCCTGTAAACCTCCTGCACAACGCTGTCCCTGCTGCTTGCCTGTAGCAGCGCCACGGCAGCGCGAAACGCAATAAACTCGTCCATGCGCGCCATGTCGATGCCGTAGCAATCGGGGTAGCGCACCTGCGGAGATGAAGAAACCACCACTATTTTTTTAGGGTCAAGCCTGTCCAGAATCTTGATAATGCTCTGCCGTAGCGTTGTGCCGCGCACTATGCTATCGTCTATCACCACAAGGTTGTCGGTGTGCGGACGGATTGTCCCGTAGGTTATATCGTATACGTGCGTTGCCATGTCGTTGCGGCTGGCATCCTGCTCAATAAACGTGCGCAGCTTGATGTCCTTTAGCGCAACTTTCTCTGAACGAATGCGCTGCGATAAAATCCTATCGAGCATACTTGATGACAGCTGCTTTCCACCTTCGCGAATCATTCGCTTTTTTTGCTCGTTAAGGTAGCAGTTCAGGCCGTCGAGCAAGCCGTAAAATGCCACCTCAGCGGTGTTGGGAATGAACGAAAATACGGTATTATCAACGTCGTAATCAACCATTTGTAGCACATTTTCGGTGAGCTGCTCGCCAAGCTTTTTGCGCTCACGGTAGATGTCGCTGTCGCTGCCGCGCGAAAAGTAAATGCGCTCAAACGAGCAAGCGCGCCGCTCGGCGGGTGGCAGCACCTGCTCAAAGTCAAACATGCCACTTCGCTTGAGCACCATTGCTTGCCCGGGTTGCAGCTCCTCTACCTGCTCAACCGTAACGTTCATCACCGTTTGAATAACGGGACGCTCCGAAGCCACAACAACAATCTCGTCGTCGGTGTAGTAGAAGCATGGGCGGATGCCGGCAGGGTCGCGCACCACAAAGGCGTCGCCGTTGCCTATCATGCCGCATACCACGTACCCGCCGTCCCACTGTGGGCATGTGCGCTGGAGCAAGTTCGAAACGTCCAGCTTTTGCTCTATCTGCCTGTGGAGCTCCGCCCCCAGCAAGCCTTTTGCCTTGTACTTGTCGTACTGAAACTGCACCTCCCTGTCGAGGTGGTGTCCAAGCGATTCGAGCAAAAAGAACGTATCGCCGTAGTAGCGCGGGTGCTGCCCCGTGGCAACGAGCTGCTGAAAGAGCTCGTCGGCGTTGGTGAGGTTAAAGTTACCCGCCATGATGAGGTTGCGCGCAGGCCAGTTGTTGCGCCGCAGGAACGGGTGGGCGTAAGCCATGCCCGACTTGCCGGTGGTGCTGTAGCGCAGGTGCCCCAAAAAGAGCGAGGCTCCGCTCCACGCGTTGGCGTATCCCTCGGATTGCTGCTGCTGCGTGACGACGCGCTCAAAAATTTCCTTGATGGCGTTGGCCCCCAGCGCCCGCTCGCGCATGATGTACTCCTCGCCGGGCTTGGCGCAGAGATTTATCACCCCTACCCCTGCCGCCTCCTGACCGCGGTTGTGCTGCTTTTCCATGAGCAGGTACAGCTTGTTGAGGCCATACTGCGCAGTTCCGTATTTTTGCGTGTAAAATTCTGTGGGCTTTAGCAGCCTGATCATCGCAATGCCACATTCATGTTTCAGCAAATCGCTCATAAGAAGTAGTGAAGTTATGCGCGCAAAGATATAGTTTTTTTTCGTAAGTTGACAACTTTATTGCGGATTATAGAATTTTTCGGTACCCAAATCTCAATTGCTTTCCGTATATTTGCAGCGGCTTACAATTTAAGTATGCGCCATGAAATCTGATATGCTCGTATCCTACATAAAAAGCAGCGAGTTTCCTTCGCAATGCCCCAGCGATGGGCTGCCTGAGTACGCCTTTATAGGCCGCTCCAACGTCGGAAAATCGTCGCTCATAAACATGCTTGCCGGCAACAGCAAGCTCTCAAAAGTGTCGGGTACGCCCGGCAAAACCAAGCTGATAAACCATTTTTTGGTCAACAAAAGCTGGTATATGGTCGACCTGCCGGGGTATGGCTTTGCCAAAACGTCAAAAAGCGCGCGGCAGCAATTTTCGTCCATCATAACCCGGTACATCGGCGAGCGCGATAGCCTCACGCTGCTCTTTGTGCTCATTGACGTAAGGCGCGAGCCTCAGAGCATAGACCTTGCCTTTATCCGGCAGCTGGGCGAACGCGGCGTTCCCTTTGCGCTGATATTTACCAAAGCCGACAAAGTGTCCGGCACCGAGCAGCGCGCTAACGTAGAGCGATTTCGCCGTACGCTGCTTTCAACGTGGGAAGAGCTGCCGCCAATTTTTATTACCTCAGCCGAAAAAAAGGTGGGAGGCGAAGAAATTGTAGCCTACATCGAGCGCATTAACAAGAGCTTGCAAGGGCAATAAAAAAATTTTTTTTGTTCATTTTTTTCAGCTACTTTTGCCCTGCTTTTGCTGACTATGTAACTAAAATTTACAACAATTTTTGCACCCATGCTTCCAACGCACGAAATTAAATTTTTCTGTGGCCGCGCATCGCGCTACCTCGCCGAAAAAATAACCGCCAGCTTTGGCACCGAACTTGGTCAATGCTCTGTACTTGACTTTAGCGACGGAGAATTTCAGCCTGCTTTCGACGAAAGTGTTCGGGGTAGCACCGTATTCATCATTCAATCTACCTTTCCGCCTACCGACAACCTTTTTGAGCTCCTCCTGATGGTGGACGCCGCCAAGCGCGCGTCTGCATACAAGGTGGTGGCGGTAATTCCCTACTTTGGGTGGGCAAGGCAAGACCGCAAAGACCGCTCGCGCGTATCCATCGGCGCAAAGCTGGTGGCCAACCTCCTCAGCGCAGCCGGCGTTGACCGCGTGATGACTATGGACCTGCACGCCGACCAGATACAGGGCTTTTTTGACGTGCCGGTAGACTTGCTTTACGCCAGCCGCGTATTTGTTCCCTACATACGCGACCTAAAGCTCGACAACCTCTCCATAGCCGCGCCCGACATGGGCGGCGCTAAGCGCGCCAACACCTACGCAAAAATACTTGCCGCCCCCATGATTATTTGCCACAAAAACCGCGAAAAGCCAAACGTAGTGGGCGAAATAACGGCCATTGGCGATGTGGAAGGCCGCAACGTGGTTATTCTCGACGACATGATAGATACGGCAGGCACCATCACCAAGGCGGCTGATATGCTAAAGGAGAAAGGCGCCGTCAGCGTGCGCGCGATTGCTACGCACCCTGTGCTTTCGGGGCCTGCATACGAACGAATACAAAATTCGGCGCTCGAAGAGGTGGTATTTACAGACTCCATTCCCATAAAGCACGATAAGGAAACAGGCAAAATAAAGGTGCTGTCGGCTGCCGATATGCTCGCTGATGTTATCAACAAGGTATACCAGTGCCAGTCCATCAGCTCGCACTTTATAGCATAGCGGCTCAAAAAAAA
>JAIRXY010000054.1 GCA_031268055.1 Prevotellaceae bacterium
ATTGGTGGCGTTGCATACCGATAATCCGATGTATGCAGTTAGAGATATGTATGATTTTTGTTACGAAAATGGAGGCGTTGCAAGATGAAAGTTTATCATGGAAGCTATTGCGAAATTGATAAAATAGATTTGTTTATAGTCGAATTGGATGTATAACAATGCATTAGTAAAAATAAAATATTTACCTCCTATCTCCTCCCCATCCCATCAGAAGCGGGAAAGATTGGGGTGCAATTAATTTTCTACCAACATCTTGCCCCTAATGGAGTGGAAGAAGGAAAATGCATTAAACCCACTATCTTAACTCATAGGGACAAAATGTCAGTAGAAAATAAAATACATACTCAACCCGTCGCGCCTGTCGTTCCATGCCAACAGGAACAACTACTGCACAAATTGTATCCGTGTGCTGTATAAAACCTAACAGAGGTATTCCCCCTGTTAGGTTGAGTTGCGGGGATTAGGTCAATACTCTACTTTTACACCGTAAAGGTTTATACCGCTATCTCCCGAATAGAGGTAGATGCTTCCAGAATCTCCATTATAAGAATAAGTACCCTTACAGATACCACTACCTTCAGTGTTCAGTCTGGTAAGCTCGTCTGTACCGTCGTGCACAATTAACGGACGAACAGTACTACCACTTCCAGTTACCATATAGACAGTAATCGTGCAAGCGCCCGCTACATCGAACTTCAATGTACGCTTAGTTTTATCTCCCGTTCCATTAAGCTGCAAACGATGTGTAAACGTGTAGCCATCCATTTCTTTACCGTTTTCATTATATCTCATTTCTGAGCCACCCGGTATAATTTGTAAGTCATCAATTGAGTAGCCATCTGCGGTGAATGTAGTGGCCAGCGCACTTTGAAATGCAGCATCCGAGAAATTCCACCATTTGTCCTCGCCGCCGCCGCCTTCAATGATCGGCGCCTCGCGCACTATCGTTACGGTGTAGGTCTTCATCGTGTTATCTTCGGCCATCACGACGATGCTGTAGGGCCCGTTACTGCCTACCGTGAGGGTATCGGGAGCGGCGGGGGCGGCTATGCTACCGCCGTTGCCTACTTTGGCAAACTTATGGCTGGCTGCGCCGGTAATGGTTACGCGCGTTACGCTGTAGGGTACCGTGGCGGTGTACTCCGTTACGGCGTGGTCGAAATCAGGCGAAAGCGCGCCGCCATTGCTTACCGTGAGGGTTTTCAGGGTGGCGTCGCTGCTGGCGGTTTTTTCGCGCTTCACGGTGATGCTGTACGTTCTTGTGCTTACGCTATCTTCGGCCGTAACTTTCACGGGGAACACGGTGGAGTCGGCGGTAAGGAAGTGCTCGCCGTCGCCCTCAATTGTTTGCTGCGGGTGGTCTTTACCGGCGTTAATAGTTACTGCGGTTACGCTTTTGGCCACATTCACCTCGTAGCCGGTCACGTCGGGGTCAAAGGCGGGGGTCAGCGTTTCGCCGGTTACGGCAAGGCTTCGCAGGGTGATGGTAGTGTCGAGCGGGATGGGTATTCCGCCTACAGTCAGTATCACCGTATAGAAGCGTATTCCGCCGCTACCGGAGTAAATGTACATGTCTGTGTTGGCTTCTACGTTGATATTAAGGGATATTGGCGAGGCGTTTGAAGCAGTGGTTGCCGCTTCTGCCAGCAGAGTTCCGGCAGCATCGACAACTCTACAGGGTCGTCCGGCATCTCCGTTTGACTGAGTCCATACGGTGAGCACTCCTGACTTTGGAACCTTGAGGTGCAGGTGTCGCGAGGTGAGGTTGCCCGCACCGCCTGTTTGTACCCAGCGGGTAAAGGTAAAGGTCTCTACCGATACCGAGCCGGTAGCAAAAGTCATGGTGCTTGTCCCCGCAACTACGTCCAGCCCATTCACCGTATAGGATTCCCCTGTCGCTAACGTTCCGGTGGGGATTACGTCGAACGCCGTATCGGAGAAGTTCCACTCAGTGGTTTCGGGTGGGGGAGGGGGGACGGTTTCAAAGGTCGTTACCGCCCACTTTGACTCGGACACCTTGTCGCTTATGGCTTTGACGCGCACGGTGTACGTCACGGCTTCGTCGAGGCCGGAGTAGGAAAACGCGGCTTCGTCCGTTGTGTCGACGCGCACGGCAGGCTGTGCAAGGGTGGGGTCTTTGTGGAGCTCCAGCACGTAGCGCTGTGCGTTGTCCACCTTTTCCCACGCAATCGCGGCGTTGGTCACGTTGGCTACCGAGGCGCTCAGCCTGACGGGCGAGAAGAGCTGCGTGTAGATGGGGTTTGTAATTTCTTCCATTTGCTCCTTGCAGCCGGCAATGGCCAGCAGCGCAAGGGCGGAAAGCAAAATTATCTTTTTCATGGTGATAATGGTGTTATTGTTACTTTGTTACTTATTGTTTAGCTGTTGAATACCGGATCGTTATCGAGCGTGCCGTTGCTGTTGTCGATAAAGTACCGCCAGATTGGCCAGTAGGGTTGCGCGCTGGGGTCGTGCACAAAGATGCGCTCCCAGTAGGGTCGCTGGTCGTTGTCGCCGTGCAGCTTTCGCTCTGCGGGCGATGCAGGCACCAGCGTTGTGGTCGTTCCGCCGCTTGTCGACGTTATGGCGGAGAAGGTAAAGGAGGGGTCGGTCTGCGCGCTGTTTTCGCCGCGCTCCATGCCGTAGAGGATGATTGTTTCGCCGTCGGGCGCATTCTTCCAGTATACCTGCTGCGGCACGTCGCTGTAGGGAGCAGAGCGGTTGTGCAGCTTTTCCAAGTCGGCCTTGTTCTCGTTCATTTTTTCGGTGAGCAAGTTCCAGCGGATGAGGTCGGCCTTGCGAAGCATTTCGCCGCAAAATTCGAGGGCGCGCTCGTCTACGATAGCGCTAAAGAAAGCCTCCTTGCTCGCCGTAGCTGCGCTCATGTGTGCGGCTACCTTTTCGGGGTGGTTGGGGTATGCGCGCTCGCGAATTTGGCGCAGGTAGGGCGCTGCCGCGCCGGGGCCTTCGAGCTCGTTGATGGCTTCGGCGGCCATGAGGAGCACCTCGGCGTAGCGCATGTAGAGGTAGTTCAGCCCGTCGTCGTTGGTGGAGGTTACCCGGCGGTTGAGCCACTCGTAGCGATACTTGCCGAAGAACCACCTGTTGAAGCTCGTGTTGAGCACCTGCCGCCCCTCGTACCACTTGTAGGGGATGCAGGATACGTCGCGGCGCACATCTTCCTTTTCGTACTTGTAGAACATGATAGGGTTTGGCCCGTTGGTGCCGCCTTTGGCTTGGCCAGTGTACTTGTCGACGTGCTCGTGCTGCACGCCGAGGTCAAATATCACGCGCCCGCGCCCGTCGCTGAAAGGCAGCTCCCAGAAGCCCTCGTTGCCGGCTACGTAGGTTTCGGCATGCACAGCCTTGAACGCTGCTTCAAATCCGCCGGGTTGCAGCCTTGCGTGGCCGCTGTTGATTACGTCTAAGCACTCCTGCTTGGCAATCTGGTACATCTTGGTTTTCTCCAAGTCGGGGTCGGTGCTCAGGCGCAGGGTGGTTTCGCCCATGTGGAGCGAGTACCCGCCGGCCATCAGGGCAATGCGCGCGCGCATTCCTTTCACGAAGCACTTATTGACGTGCTCGGTGGAGGTGGTAAAGCGGTTTTCGTTAGGCCATCCCACCAGCGTAGCCGCCTCTTCGAGGTCGGCCAGCAGCTGCTTGAGCGCCACGTCGCGGTCGACGCGAGGCAGGTAGGCAGTCTCGGAGCTGATAGGCTCAAAGCGCGCGGGGACGTTGCCCCAGCCTTTCAGCAGGTCGCTGTAGACTATGGCGCGCAGGGTGATCACCTCGCCAAGAATTTGCGCCAGCTCTGCGTTGCTTTCCACGTCGCCGTAAGCGCGCAGGCCGCGAATGGCGAGGTTGGCGCGCTCTATGCCCTCGTAGAACTTTGCCCACGCGTTGTTGTCCGTGTTCATTTGCTCGTTGCTGAGGTCGGTGTCGTAGTTTACCAGACGCTCCTTGCTGCCGGTGGCATCGCTGACGCTGGCGCCCAAGCCTGTTTGAACCTCCACGTCGGTATTCATGCCGTAGTAGGGCAGGTACCTGCCGCGGTAGGAGTTGGTTTCGGCAAAGGATTGCAGCACGCCCGGAATAGCTCTTTCGGCGTAGGCGGGGGTGGAGAATATCACCGATTCGTCCATCGACGATTTGGTGGGCGCCTCCAGAAAATCTTCTGCGCAGGCGCTCATCAGGGTAAGCAGCGCCGCGTATACGGCGGCTTTTATAGCTGTATTTTTCATATCTCTAAATGTGTTTTATGTAGTTAAAATGTCAGGTTTACGCCAAAGACCAGCTGCCTGCTTCGGGGGTAGGCCGCGTAGTCCACGCCGGGGGTGTAGGCCACCTTGCGCCGGGTAGATACTTCGGGGTCGAAGCCGCTGTAGCTGGTCCAGGTAAAAACGTTGTACGCCGTAAGGTAAAACCGCAGGTTTTGCACCCGCACTTTCTGCATTAGCGACTGGGGCAGCGTGTACCCCAGCGTGAGGGTGTTGAGGCGCAGGAACGAGCCGTCCTCCACCGCCCAGTCGGAGAACACGAACTTCTTCATGTAGGGCGACCACAGGGTAGTGTTGGCGTTCATGGCGGCCAGCCTGTCGGGGTCGTTCACCAGCTCGCCCGTTTCGATGTCGAGGTTTGTCCAGCGGCTGCCCGAAGCCATAGCGTCAATCATGTTGCGCGAGTGGTACTTGCTGGTGGAGGTGTACTCAATCTTGTTGGCGTTGTAAACGTCGTTGCCGTAGCTCCATGTGAAGCTCATCCCGAGGTCGAATCCGTAGGCGTAGGCGTTGATGCTCAACCCTCCGCTGTGGATTGGGTTGGCGTTGCCAATCACCTCGCGGTCTACGTAATCTTCCGTTACCGTACCGCTGTTGTCCAAGTCTTTGAGCTTCATGCTGCCCGGGCGTAGCGTACCTACCACCGGCGAGCAGTCTACCACGCCGTCGTTCAGCTCCCAGCCTTTGTCGGGGTCGTATGGCTTAAAGTCCGACACTTCGTAGCGCCCGTCGCTGCGGTAGCCGTACATTTCGCCCACCTGTCCGCCTACGGCTACCAGAAAGTCGTCGTTGATTTCGGTCGAAGCCCAGCCGGTAGCGCCCCCAAAGTCGCTCATCATGCCCAGCGAGTTGATTTTGTTCTTGTTGAAGCCGATGTTGGCGCTCACCGAAAGGCCGTAGTCTTCTTTCTGTAAGAGCACGGCGGTAAGCGAAAACTCAAATCCCGTGTTTTGGGTTTCGCCCATGTTGCGGTACTGGTTGTCGTACCCCGTTCCGCCCACGGGGAAAAGAATAAGGAGGTCGCTCGTTGTGTTGAAGTAGGCCTCTGCCGTACCGTTCAGCCGTCCGCTCAGCACGCTAAAGTCCAGCCCTACGTTGCGGGTAACGGTGGTTTCCCACGTCAGCTCCGGGTTGGCCATAGTTTTGGACGGCGCCCAGTAGCTGGTGTAGCCGTTGATAGACGTTGTGGTAGAGCTCGAGTAGGTTTGCGCCATCTGCCCTGCGGGGATGTTGTTGTTGCCGGCCGTACCGTAGCTCACGCGAAGCTTCAGGTCGCTCAGCCACGCTTTGCCGGCCTCCATGAATCCCTCCTCGGAAATGCGCCATGCCGCCGCCGCCGAGGGGAAGTATCCCCAGCGGTGGCCCTCGGAGAACTTGCTGGAGCCGTCGGCGCGGAACGTGGCGCTAAGCAGGTACTTGCTCTTGAAGTCGTAGCTCAGGCGGCCAAAGGCAGATAGCAGCTTGTCGTCGGGCGAGAAGTTGTTGTCTATCGACTGCGCATTCCCCTGCGTCGAGAGGCGCTGCGCCAAGTCGAACGTAAAGCTTGGGTCAAAGCCCGTCACCTCCGAAGTCAGCGTTTCGTTGGTGGTGTAAATCAGCTCCTGACCTGCCAGCAGGTTGAGGTGGTGGCTTTCAGGCAGCCACTTTTTGAAGTCAACGTTTAGCGTGTTGGTGTTCCTTATGGATTGGCGTGTACCTTTCTTAAAGTTGATGGCAGGCTTCATCTGGTCTTCCGCCGGCACGTTGTTGCGCACGTGGTAGGTGGTGATGCCGTAGAACCGGTCGTCGTTGGAGTTGACTTGGTCTAAGCCCACCTCCGACCGGAGGGTGATGTTGTCGATAAATTCGTACGCCGCGCTTCCGTTGAGGTTCAGGTTGTGCTTGAGCTGGGCGCGCTTGCTGTCGCGCAGCGACACCAGCGGGCTGTATAGCTGAAAACCCTGATCGGTGTTGGTGGGGTCGGCCAGCTCGCCCGAAATGGGGATTGGGGGGTAAATCATGGAGTACTTGAGCCGAGCGTCGGTCGTGGAGCCTCTTTCGTTTCCGCCGTCGTTCACGCCGCTGCCGCTCACGTCCGTTTGCGACCAGCGCGCCGAGAAGTCGAGCTTTACGCGCTTGTGCGCCTGGTTGGTGAGCTTTAGCATCAGGTTGTCGCGGCTAAAGTCCGAGCTTTCCATAATGGCCTTGTCGTCGATGTGGTTGTAGGTAAATGCGTACTTCATTTTCTCCGACCCGCCGTTGACGCTGAGGTTTTGGTTAAAGGAGTGCCCCGTGCGGCCAAAGGTGATGTCCTGCCAGTCGTTGCCCTCCATCCCTTGGTACAGGCCAATGTCCGCGTAGTTGCCAAAAAATTTGGCGTAGTTGCCGTCGCCGGCCAGCAGCGAGCGCTCGTACTGCCACAGGGCGTAGTCGTAAGGCTCAAGCACATCGAGCGTTTTGGCAATTTGCTTTACGCCGTAGTAGGCGTTGTAGCTCACCGAGATTTTCCCCGCCTGCCCGCTCTTGGTGGTAATGATGATAACCCCGTTGGCGCCGCGCGCACCGTAAATGGCGGTCGAGGAGGCGTCCTTGAGCACGTCGATGGAGGCAATGTCGTTGGGGGCAATGTCGGAGATGGAGCTCACCGGAAAGCCATCCACAATGTAGAGCGGCGTATTGTCGCCGGTGATTGACCCGCCACCGCGCACCCGGATTGTAATCTCCGCGTCGGGCGACCCGTCTGTGGCGCTTACCTGCACGCCGGCCATCTTACCGGTAATAGCCTCCGCCGCCGAGCTCACGGGCATGGCCGCAATATCCTTTGCGCTCACCGACGATACAGCCCCCGTCAGGTCGCGCTTTTTCACCGTTCCGTAGCCAATCACCACCACCTCGTCGAGCGATTGCGTATCTTCTGCGAGCGTTACATCCAGCGTTCCGCTCTCGGTAACGGTCACCGTAGAGGGCTTCTGGCCAATAAACGATACGGTGAGGGCATTTGAGCCTGCGGGTACGCTAATGCTGTAGCGCCCGTTTACATCAGTCAGGGTACCGCTGCTGGTACCTCTCACCACCACCGATGCGCCGGCCAGAGGAGCGCCTGAGGCATCCTTTACGGTGCCGGTCACTTGCTTTGGCGCAGACTCCTGCGCCTGCGTGGGCATAGGCGCTGAAGTTAGCAACGCCGCTGCCGCTGCTGCTGTTAGCAGCCACTTAAATTTCGCTACGCTAATTCTTTTTTGCATAACACTGTTTTTTTAGAGGATTAAACATATTGTTGAAAGGAAATTAAATACGCCACCGCTGCACAAGGCTTTTGCGCAGCAAGTGGTAGGCTTGCCGGTGGGATAGCTATTATTATAGGTAGCAACAAAAAAATTCCCGAACAAAATATGCAGCATTGCTGCATCATTTTGTTCGGGACACTTGTATATTTGAGAAAAATTATTACAAGGAACCCTATCTTATTGAGTGGTGTGTGTGTGTGTGTGTGTGTGTGTGTGTGTGACGTGCGCGGAAACGCCAAGGCCAAGGCCAAGGCTTCTATTCTCGGTCATCCTTCCCGCTATATAGCAAGGTATTGGAAAACTTAGCGATATTTCTTGTTTTTGCCTCATAGTAATTTATTACTCGGTTAACCTGTCGGCCTGTGTACGCACACGATTAATACGGAGACAAAGGTAGATTAACATCTCAATTGAGGTACTTGCAAGCAGCTAATTAGCGTTATCTGTTAACAAAAATAATACTAATGCTTTGGTTTTCAGATTATTGTACGTAGGCAAAAAGGCAATTACGCCTCTATTTTGGCGTAGTAGAAATGCACAGCAGCGCGCTTACGGCAGCGCTGGGTTGGGAGCTTAAGCGCCAAAAAAAAGGCTACGCCGGAAACACCTTCCCGACGTAGCCTCGTCTCTTACTTATTCCACGCTACTTAGGAATGCGAAATAAATAACATGTAACAAGATAATTTACGAAAGACGCACAGTAGAGACGGGGCGCGCCCCGTCTCTACAAAACCGCTATATCTTGTTTATTTCGCATCACTTAGCTACTCAACCGAAACCGAAATCAAGCTGTTTACGCCAAGCCCATCGGTGGTTGTGAGCCACTCCACGTCGCTGTTGGCGCAGCGAATGGCGTATTGCGGGTTGTACTTCAGCGCAGCCGCGCCGTCCGGTATCCACAAGCCCAGCCTGTAAGCTCCCGCAGGAAGCGTTGACGGGAGTGTAATGGAAGCCGAAACGTGGTGCACCAGCGGCGTTTGGTCAACGTCCTGCGGTGCGTACGGCTGCCAATCGTTTACGTTTGCGCTGGTAAGCGCCGAAGCGCAAACCTTTCCGGCGCTATCTATCAGCACGAAGGAAACGGGGTGCTCGTTGAATAAGGTGGAAAATCCCCGGTTAATGAGCGAAACTTCTACCTGATTCGCCGCTCCTTTTTTCCACGGCAGATTTGTTTTCAGCTGCTGCAATTCGATGCGGTAGCCCAAGTGGTCGCGGATGTACTCAAATTCGCTGCGTGCCGCTTTTGTGCCATCCTTTTTTAGGAAGTAGGCGGGGGAGAACGGCATTTTGTTTTCCGTCAGAAACGTTTCGCTGATGGGAGTTTCTTTCCAGTACAGCATGGAAAACTTGTCGCTATCGTTTCTTTCCTTGTAGTTGTGAATAGCGCTTAAAGAGGTATAATGCTGGAGGAAAAGCCGACGGGCTACTTGTGCGCCGTCAATGAGCCACCCGCTGTCCTTGTTGTCCGGATCTTGGTTGACGCTCCAGAATCCCCACGGCAGCTCACCGTCTACAATCAGGTAGGGGCTTTCCTTTACTATTTGCGCAAAGTTGGCGGATTCCTCCGACATATCGCCGTCCCACACGTGAGGTTTGATGACAATAAAATCATCGTGGAAGGAAAGCCTGTGGTAGTTGGCGTCGCCTTTCAGCAAGTTTTTATAGCTCGGAACGCGTATTTGTATCATCCGGTCTTCGGGGGTCATATCGCAAATCAGCTGCAATATATTTTTTTTCGTGGTCTCGGAGTTTTCCAAGCCGTGCACCGAGCTGTGCCATTCGCCCCAAGCGCCGATAAATCCGGCCTGCACCACTAAAATTACGTCTTTGTTGGCCTCCAGAAACGGCTTCAGCTGCTGCGTGTGCTGCTTAATATCAGCTTCGGTGGGGCCAAAAGCAATACGCCCCATAAAATCTTTTTCGTATGCAAAGCGCAGCGCCGCTTTCATTCCCAGCTCCCGCAGCTTATCGAGAAAAATCTGCATCGCTTCAAAATGCTTTTGCTCAAGTGGCTTGTTGGCAATATCGGTCAAGTAAAAATACGTTTGCACCAGCGTAATGCTATCGGAGGCGTATTTTTGCGCTTCCTGCTCCAGACGGGCGGTGATGCTTGGCGTTTTCTCCTTATCCCACGACTCAACGTCCAAGGCTACTTCCAAGCGCAGCCCACGCTCAGGATTGCGCAGGCCATTTTCCTCGTCGGCGTAGATGCCGTGAAATTGCTTGGTAGCAGGCGGGTTGCAGGCAGAAAAACAAATGACCGCAAATAAAAATGTGAGATTTGAAATAGATGATAAAATTTTCATTGTGTGTATGATTTATTTGTTGTGAAAAAAACATTATTAATGCAGGAGGAAATTCACGATTATCCGGTAAGGCAATGGGCTAAAAGGTTAGCCCACGAGACAGCCGCTTCGTAGCTCTACAAGGCGACAATACTTGCATACGAACAAAAGTAGCAAATTTTTTTGGCAATTCCGTTTTCGGGCAGCTGCTATTTTTTATTTACCGCTGCCCTGCGCTATTGATAGCCGCCCTTTCAGGGCTGAAAGGGCGAAATCCGGGCAACGAACTTTTTATCGGACAATAGCGATTCAAAATTCTGACTTTATTCACCGTCAGGTCATTCAAAATTCAAAATTCAGAATTCAAAATTGCTTTAATCCTCCCTTTCCAACATCTTTTAGCTGCAAAAGCAGCTATTGCTAACCGTTATTTTCTACAAAATGTTTACTTTTGCAGGAATATACCTGCCGGTAAGTTGCTTTGTTGGTATCACCTTTACGGCAGGGCTTTTGGCGCTGTTTTCCTGATTGTTGAATCGTTGGTTTATATTGTAAATATTAAATTATAAATAGCTTATTGATATGTCTTTTTATAAAGAAAGAGCTGCTACCGAGGGACTTACCTTTGACGATGTGCTGCTGTCGCCGGCATACTCCGAGGTGTTGCCGCGCGAAGTATCGGTTGCCACCCGGTTTACCCGCCGTATTTCTATCAACGCGCCCATTGTGTCGGCAGCAATGGATACCGTAACCGAGGCTCAGCTGGCCATCGCCATTGCCCGCGAAGGCGGCATTGGCGTAATCCACAAAAACATGAGCATTGAGCAGCAGGCGGCGCAGGTGCGCATCGTAAAGCGCGCCGAAAACGGAATGATTTACGACCCGCTCACCATCAGCCCTGATAAAACGGTGGGTGAGGCGCTGTTCATTATGAAAGAAAATAAAATCGGCGGTATTCCGGTGATAAGCGACCAGCGAAAGCTGGCAGGAATTGTCACCAACCGCGACTTGCGCTTTGAGTACAACATGAACCGCCCTGTTCGGGAAGTAATGACGCCGCGCGAAAAGCTCATCACCATTACGGAGAAAGACTTCAAAAATCTTGATAGCGCCGTTGAAATCCTGCACATCCATAAAATTGAAAAGCTGCCGGTGGTGAACGCCGAGAACGACACGCTGCAAGGCTTAGTTACGTTCAAAGACCTGACCAAGGTGAAGGATAACCCCAACGCCAGCAAGGACGGCATGGGTCGCCTGCGGGTGGCGGCAGGCGTGGGCATTACCCCCGACGCTATGCAGCGGGTGGCGGCGCTGGTGGAGGCCGGCGTTGACGCTATCGCCATCGACACGGCGCACGGCCATACACCCGGCGCGGTGGAGCTGCTCAAACAGGTAAAGCGCCTGTATTCGTCTATTGATGTGGTGGTGGGCAACACCGCTACCGCCGAGGCTGCCCTGCTGCTTGCCAACGCTGGCGCCGACGCTATAAAGGTGGGTATTGGCCCCGGCTCTATCTGCACCACGCGCATCATTGCAGGCGTAGGCGTGCCGCAGCTATCGGCCATATACGACGTTGCAAAAGCCCTCAAGGGGGCGGGCATCCCCGTTATTGCCGACGGCGGAATTCGCTACTCCGGAGATATTGTGAAAGCGTTGGCGGC
>JAIRXY010000177.1 GCA_031268055.1 Prevotellaceae bacterium
TGCTGTCCGGCAACTTTGGCTTTAGGCAGCACATGGTGCGCTTCTACGGTTACGACGCCGATTCGTTCAAGCTGGCGGATTATAAGGCGCTATCGGCGGAAAAAGTTAGGCAGTACTTCAATCAGACTTACGTAAATCTTGAGTACAAGAGCGCAGGGGTACCCGATAGCACGTGGAGCTACGGAGCGCGGTTTAGCTTTTACGACTACCGCAGCAAATCGTTGCAGGTAGAGGACGCGCTAAAGTTTAACCTATACGTCGATAAAGCGTTTACCCCTACCACCACCGTTGGATTGGCGGTGAATACCGATGTGTACCTGCGCAACGAGCATCTTGCGGCAGGCAGCAGCGCTATTGTTTCGGTTGACCCTTACGTAAGGGAGCGAAGAGATTGGTGGGAAGGAACGGCAAAGTTTAGCTTAGTTTTTGACAACACTACAGGGACGCTCAAAACCTACCTTTACCCTTCGGTATGCTTCACGGCGTTTTTGGTTGACAACATATTTTTGCCCTACGTAGAGATAAGCGGCAAGCATGAGGCCAACACATACGCAAGCCTCACCACCGAAAATCCCTACCTTTCTCTCGACACCTCGCCGGATATGCGCAGCTCGCGCAACGTCGTTTCGTTCAAGGGTGGCGTCAAGGGGAAGTTTGGCTCGCTGTTCAGCTACAGCTTGGGGGTGGAGTATGCGTTTATCAACGACATGGCGTTTTTTGTTACCTCGCCGGATTCGGCATCGCTTGGCCGCTACTTCAACGTGGCGTACGACGATGTGAGGCGCTTTACCTTTGGCGGCAACCTCCACTTTCAGCCAACGCGCGCTTGGGAGTTCAGGTATGCGCTGCGCTACGATACCTACCACATGGACAAGCTGGCAAAGCCCTACAACCGTCCGGCGCTCGACATGCGCTTGAGCGGAGCCTACAACCTCTGGAACAAGCTGAACTTTTACGCCTCCTTCAACGTATACGGAAGCTACACCGCGCTCGACTTTATGGGCAGGGAGGTAAAGCGCAGCAGCGGGATAGATTTAAATTTCGGGGCTTCGTACAGCTTGTTCAATCAATCCTCGATATTCGTGCAGCTAAACAACATCATGTCCTCCCGCTACCATGTTTACAGCAGTTATCCCACCTACGGCTTCAACGTGATGGCTGGCTACACCTGCGTGTTTTAGGCAGAAACTTTTGTGCGGCTTAGCAAAAAAGATTCCGCGGCGTTAGCGTCGCGGATTTTTTTTGCTGCTGCGTTTCTCTTTTATTTTTCTTGATTTATTTTCCAATACCCAGCTTTGTCCGACCCCTCGCGCAGCAGTAAGCCCTGTTCGCGCAGCTCTTTGATGTTTCTTTCAGCAGTTCGCTGTGTTTTATTTAGTAGAGTAGATAGCTTTTTTGCCGACAATGTCGGGTCTTTTTTCAAGTAATCTAATATTTCCTGTTTTACACCGACATTTACACCGACATTTACACCGACATTATTTTTTAATGGCTCACCCTGACGGCTTTTCAGCGCATTAAAAATTTCCTGAAGCATAAAATCGGCAAAAAGGCCGCTGTTTGCTTCGACGGAGCTGCGGTTGATTGCCTCGTAGTATCCCTGTTGGTTGGCAAAAACCATATTTTCGACAGGCAAGTATGCAAAAACAGGATGCAGCGTTCTTAAAATCAGCGATTGCCAAAGTCGCCCCATCCTTCCGTTGCCATCGCTAAACGGGTGGATAAACTCAAATTCATAGTGAAAAACGCAGCTTCGTATCAACAAATGGTCTTCGGCATGTTGAAGCCAGCCAAATAAATCCTGTACTAAAAACGGTACTCTGTTGGCGGGCGGAGCCAAATGCACTACCTGTCTGCCGGAAACAACGCCAACGCTGCCGTGCCGGAAGCGTCCCGCATCATCAATTAGCGCTTCCATCATCACGCTGTGCGCCTTTTTCAAATCTTCAATAGAAAACGGGTTGAGAGCTTCAAAAAGGTCGTAAACCTTTACTGCATTTCGGACTTCCTTAATTTCGCGGATGGGGGCTACCACCGGTTTGCCTTCCAAAATATCGGTTATCTGATTTTCTGTAAGCGTATTTCCTTCTATTGCCAGCGAGCCTTGAATAGTTTTTATTCTGTTTATTTTTCGCAAGCGCAAGCCGTCAGCCTGCTCCATACGGATGGCGTAGCGCTCCACCTGCGCCGAAATATCAGCTATCAGGTTGATTGCTTTAGAGCTTATTTTAAAAGGTGGCGTGTACAATGTATTCTTACTCAACTTTTGCAAGCTTCAAAGCTTGCTGATTTGCAATAAAAAAAGTAGCATATGCTTCGGCTTGCGAGCGGTGTTGGGTTACATAAAAGCTTCGTCCGAAATCTCTGTTTGGCCGGCATTTTTGCAAATCAATAACAGGCACAAGGGCATCGCTTCCGTGGAATACTCTCATCGCAGACCTCCATTGCTCCGGCAAACCTTGTAGATATCCCTAACCGCCCAAAACGGGTTGTCGATATGCAATGCCCACCAGCATTCGTTCACGTAATCCATCCCGCCGTATTTTTTCATATAAAAATAGGCATCCTGCATATTCATTTTGTACGCTTTGGCAAATTCCGGCACGATAAATGCGATAAAGCTTATCTTGTAGCTCGTTGCTTTGTCTAATTTGTGAGTTTCCATACCGAAAATATTCTTTTGCTCACAAAATTACGCTTTTTCTTTGAACCGAACTACTATTGTCTGATAAAAAAAGTTCACCGTTTGGTTTGCGCCCTTTCAGAAGCATGACTTTTGGACACTCTCTAAAAGGGCATAATCCGTACGGCAAACTTTCGAAGCAGCCCCTTGCAAAGATTAAATCAGCGACTTTATAGCATCACCCTTTAGAGAACACCTCCTTCCATCATTATACTCGTTTTACTTTTTTATCTTGCTTATTTTTTGTACCTTTGCGCGAAAAATAATAAGCTAAGTTGAACTTTTTTGTTTGAAAAAAAAATTGAAATCTGAAATTTTTCATCCAGAGCTGCTGACCACCATAAAAAGCTACAGCCGCAAGCAGCTTGTGCAGGATGTTATTGCGGGAATCATTGTGGGTATTGTTGCGCTTCCGCTGGCTATTGCCTTTGGCATAGCTTCCGGCGTAACTCCGGAAAAGGGAATTATCACGGCCATTATCGCCGGATTTATCGTTTCGTTCTTGGGTGGTAGCCGTGTGCAAATCGGAGGGCCTACGGGCGCTTTCATTGTAATTGTTGCCGGCGTGGTGAGCGCCTACGGCCTGCTGGGGCTGATGATTGCCACCTTTTTGGCCGGCATACTCCTTGTCATCATGGGGCTGCTCAAGCTGGGCGACGTGATTAAGTTTATGCCCTATCCGGTGATTGTGGGCTTTACCAGCGGCATTGCGCTGGTCATCTTTTCTACGCAAATCAAGGATTTTTTCGGGTTGACAATGTCGGAAAGTCCGGTGGAGTTTCACGAGAAGTGGGTAGCCTACTTTCGCCACTTTGCCTCGCTTAACCCCTATGCCACGGGCATTGCCCTGTTTACGGTTTTCGTGTCGTTCTTTTGGGCAAAAATCAACAAGCTCATCCCCGGCACGCTCATTGCCATTGTGATTACAACAGTGGTGGTGGCCATTTTCGACCTGCCGGTAGAAACTATCGGCAGCCGCTTTGGTGACATTGAGGCAAACGTCCCCGCACCGGCTGTTCCGAGCATAGATTTTGCCACCTTCAGGAAGCTGCTGCCGGTGGCCTTCACCATTGCCATGCTGGGCGCTATTGAATCGCTGCTGTCGGCTATGGTTGCCGACGGCGCTATTGGCGCCAGGCACCGCTCCAACACCGAGCTCATTGCGCAGGGCGTGGCAAACATCGTTACGCCGCTCTTTGGCGGCATTCCTGCCACCGGAGCCATTGCCCGCACAATGACCAACATCAAAAACGGAGGCCGAACGCCCGTTGCCGGAATAGTGCATGCGCTGGTGCTGCTGCTTATCCTGCTCATTTTTGCAAGGTGGGCTAAGCTCATTCCCATGTCGTGCTTGGCGGGTATTCTCGTTGTGGTATCCTACAATATGAGCGAGTGGCGCTCGTTTGTGGGCATCTTTCGCAATAGCCGCTCGGAGGTTGCCGTGCTGCTGACAACTTTTCTGCTGACCGTTATTTTTGACCTTACCATTGCTATTGAGGTAGGGCTAATTCTGGCGCTCTTCCTGTTTGTCCGCAGGGTGTCAAAAACTACGGGTATTCAGGTAATCAAGGAGAAGATAGCATCAGGCGAAGGTGAGCAGGAAATCCTGACGGAGGAAGCGTTGAACATTCCAAAGGATGTTGACGTTTTTGAGATAGACGGGCCTTTCTTTTTTGGCGTTGCCAATACGTTCGAGGAGGCGCAGAAGCAGGTTGTCAAGCCGCCGAGGGTGCGCATCATACGTATGCGCAAGGTACCTTTCATGGATTCCACAGGCTTGCGCAACCTCCGCAGCTTTTACCGAAAATGTAGTAGCGAGAAAATACACATTCTCCTCTCCGGCGTAAATCCATCGGTAGAAACCTCGCTGAAAGCCGACGGGCTATATGACATCATTGGCGCCGACAACATTTTTGACCACATCAGCAAGGCCATGAATCGAGCAGAAGAGCTGGTAGGGGGAGAGCGAATTAAGAATTAAGAATTAAGAATTAAGAAATACTATTGTCCGATAAAACAATTCATCGTATGGGTTGCGCTCTTTCAGAGCTCAGGGCGCTTGGGGTATCCGTTTTCGTAGGGCGCGTTACCCGACGCTATATGATATCCGCCACTTCAAGGCTAAAAGCCCGAAATCATTAGCGTGGGGCGAAACCTACGGACGGAACAAGAGTTAGTACATCATTTTGTAGAGACGTGGCAGCATCACGCTTCTACGTGCAAATACCTGTGATGTTGCTGTATTTTTGTTTGACATGGGAATGCATAGGGGCGCATTTTGCGTGCGCCCTTAAAGCGTGCACCCTCAAAAAAGAAAGAAATAGCCGGTAGGTCGACAGGGTAGATTTTCCGAACGTTCGATGAAGCGCATTTGTGTAATGACCGTAATATCTACAATTTTTATATCCTACTTATATCCTGCTTATCAGTGACTTATAAAAGTTTGCATTGCAAAACTTTGCAATTTTATGCTAAATAATTATGTGGCGGCCAAATTATTAGTATCTTTGCGCTTGCAAACAAGGAATGAGGGGACACGAAAAGTCCCCTCGTTTGTTTAATAAAAGCATGATAAGCACAAGTAGCATAGCACAAGTTGTAGAAAAGTTCATTGCCGGTAGCAGCTTGTTTCTGGTAGATGTAACGGTTAGCCCGCTCAACGAAGTGGAGGTGGTGGTGGACAAACCCGAAGGCTTGACCGTTGAGGAGTGCGCCGGCATCAGCCGTGCGGTTGAGGCTGCGTTTGACCGCGATAAGGAAGACTACGAGCTTACAGTGGGCTCTCCGGGGCTGGGCGAGCCGCTGAAAACGCTGCCGCAGTACCAAAAAGCGCTGGGTGAGGAGGTGGAGATTCTGCTCAAAAGCGGCGTGAAGCTTACCGCTACGCTTACCGGCGCTACCGCCGAAAAAATAGCGGTAGCGTACACCAAAATGGAGGCTGTGGAGGGCAAAAAGCGCAAGCAGCCCGTTAATCATGCGCAGGAAATGGAGTATAGCGAAGTGAAGTGGGTGAAGCAGGTGGTGAAATGGTGAGCTTTCCTCCGTAATTTAAAATCTGAAATTTCTGAATTTATTAACTAAATCATTTTTTAAGGCTAAAAAATGGAAAACATCAACTTGACGGAAACATTTACCGAGTTTAAGGAGTTAAAAAACATCGACCGCCCCACCATGATCAGCGTGCTTGAAGATGTGTTTCGCGGAACGCTACTCAAGCTGTACGGCAGCGACGACAACTTTGACATCATCATCAACATAGATAAGGGAGACTTTGAAATTTGGCGCAACCGCACCATCGTTGCCGACGATGCGCTGCAGGACGGCACGCACGAAATAACGCTCACCGAAGCCCAAAAAATAGATGCTACGTACGAAATAGGCGATGAGGTAACAGACGAAGTTAGGCTGCAAAAGTTTGGCCGCCGCGCTGTCCTTGCGCTACGCCAAAACCTTGCAGGCCGCATTGCCGACATGGAGAAGCTGCAGCTCTACAACAAGTATACCGAGCGCATCGGCGAGCTGGTAGTGGGAGAAGTTTACCAAGTATGGAAAAAGGAAGCGCTCGTGCTGGACGACGAGGGCAACGAGCTGATACTCCCCAAAGGCGAACAAATCCCATCTGACTTCCTGCGCAAGGGCGACACCGTACGCGCCGTGGTGTACAAGGTGGAGCTGCGCAACAATACTCCCGTTATTACGCTATCGCGCAACGCTCCGGAGTTTCTGGAGCGCCTGTTCGAGATAGAAGTTCCCGAAATTTTTGACGGCATTATCACCATTAAAAAAATTGTCCGCGTGCCGGGCGAGCGCGCCAAAGTCGCCGTGGAATCGTACGACGAGCGCATCGACCCCGTGGGCGCATGCGTGGGCATGAAGGGCGCGCGCATCCACGGCATTGTGCGCGAGCTGAAAAACGAAAATATTGATGTGATCAACTATACCGGCAACATCCAGCTGCTGGTGCAGCGCGCGCTAAGCCCCGCAAAAATAGCAAGCGCAAAAATCGACGAGGCCAACAAGCGCATTGAGGTGTACTTGCAGCCTAACGAAATATCAATGGCCATCGGCAAGGGAGGCCTCAACATACGGCTGGCCAGCCAGCTGGTGGGCTACGAAATAGATGTGTTCCGCGAAGATGTTGACCAAGAGGAGGATGTTAGCCTTGACGAATTTTCTGACGAAATTGACTCCTGGATTATTGACGCGCTCAAAGCTATTGGCTGCGACACGGCCAAGAGCGTGCTGCACATTCCAAAGGCAGACCTCGTGAAGCGTACCGACCTCGAAGAAGAAACGGTGGAGGAGGTAATACGCGTTTTGTCGGAGGAGTTTGAGGAGTAAAAGAACAATTCTGGGGAGTAGGGGGCAACGAGTATTTTGTTTTTATAAAAAGGACGCCGAAGTTCGGCGCCATTAGCATTTAAATTTTTTTTATGTCGCAAGCAGAAAATACGGTAAGATTAAATAAGGTTACCAGAGAGTTCAACTTAGGTCTTCACACCATTGTTGATTTTTTGGCAAAGAAGGGCATTGCCGTAGACGTCAGCCCCAACGCCAAAATTTCGGAAGATACCTATGCGCTCCTTGCCAAAGAATTTGGAAATGAGCAGAGCGTAAAAGATAAGGAAGCTGCAAAAAAGATGGTGGTGGTGGTGGCACAGAAAAAGTCCAAAGAAGAGGAAGAAGAACCCAACGAGCCCAAACCTCTTATTGTTAAGGATACCTCCGTATTTACGCTGGATAAGCCCGTTTTGTCGGGGCCTAAAGCAACAGGTGAAAGAATTGATGTAGAAGCTATCGGTAAGGGTGGCAAAAAGAGCGCCGCCAAGGTAAAAGAGCAAGCGTCCACAAAGAAAAAAATAGAAGAAAGTCCGGAACAACAGGAAGCGCCGCAATCAGCAGTAACGCCGCAAGCGGAGAACGTAGAGCACAAAGATACAACTCCTCCCCAAGAAGAATCGCAAGAAAAAAATACTCTGCCGACGGTAGCGGAGCAGGAAGTAAAACCAGAGCCAAAACCGGAGCCCAAACAAGAGCCTACCCCTGAGCCCAAGCAGGAGAAAGAGTTGAAGCCTCAAAAAGCAGAAAAGGAAGAAGTAGAAATAAAAGTAGAGGTAGCGCAGGAAGCACACTCTGTAGCGGAGTTGCCGCAAGCAGAGCCACCGCAAGCGGGGCCGGAAAAGAATGTGACGGAAAACGAATTGGATACCAAATCTACCGAACTTCCTGAATCAAAATCAGAAACAGAAACAGAAACAGAAAAAGGAGCTGGAGCAGGGACAGTAAAAGTAGTAGGTAAAATAGACTTGGAC
>JAIRXY010000179.1 GCA_031268055.1 Prevotellaceae bacterium
TCAATTTCTTAAACACCGTATCGTATATCGGGTTGGCGATAAGAAAGGATTTCGCTCCTGCTCCATTTTGTTTTTTTGTGCTCATAATTACTTGAATGTGTATCTCGCGTTAAATCGCAAAAAATTTTTGATTCCCGTTAAGTGGCCTCTCGTATCGCTTCCCTTTTCGCTAAACCTTTTCTTCTATCAGGTACAGGTTGCGGTCACCGGCGTTGCGCGCAATGAGCTCGCCCAAGTAGCCCGACATGAACAGCAGCGTGCCGATAATCATTGCCGTTAGCCCAATGAAGAAGTAGGGGCTGTTGGTAATAAGAGTCGCCGGCAGGCTGTGATTCAAGCGGTAAATTTTGCTCGCGCCAAGGTATACTGCCATTGCCAGCCCTATCAGGAACATGAGCGTTCCCAGCACGCCAAAAAAGTGCATGGGTTTTTTCCCAAACTTAGTCAAAAACACTACCGATAGCAAGTCCAGAAAACCCGTCACCAGGCGCTGCCAGCCAAACTTGCTCTCGCCATACTTGCGCGGCCTGTGCTGCACTACCCTCTCGCCTATTTTTTTAAATCCGGCCTGCTTAGCCAGCACCGGAATGTAGCGGTGCATATCGCCAAATACTTCAATGCTTTTCACCACCTTCTTTTTGTAGGCCTTCAGGCCGCAGTTGAAGTCGTGCAGCTTAATACCCGTAATGAAGCGCACCGTAGCGTTATAGAGCTTGCTCGGAAGCCTTTTATCAATTGGGTCGTAGCGCTTCTTCTTCCATCCCGACGCCACGTCGTAGCCCTCTACTGCAACCATGCGGTAGAGCTCCGGTATTTCGTCGGGGCTGTCTTGCAGGTCGGCATCCATAGTGATGACCACCTTTCCCTGCGCCATTTCAAACCCGCAAAAAAGAGCCGCCGATTTTCCGTAGTTATGCTGAAAGCGTATGCCGCGCACCATTCCGCCATACTCGGTAGCGAGCTGCTGCACCACGCCCCACGAGCCGTCAACGCTGCCGTCGTCAACCATGATAACCTCGCAGCCAAGCTGATGCTGATCTACCACGCGCTTTATCCACGCCACGAGCTCCGGCAGCGAATCTTCCTCGTTGTACAAGGGAATAATAATTGATATATCCACGTTTTTTTTCTAAATAAGTTTGTACAAAGATAAGGTTTTGTTTGCAAAATAAAAAGATTGTGCTATCTTTGCCCCCGCTTTGGGGTAAGTCTTATACGACCAGCTCCTGCTGAACTCCCCCAGGACCGGAAGGTAGCAAGGGTAGGTGGTTGTAGCGGTGCGATATAAGGGGCTTGCCCCTTTTTTTGTTGAAGACATGCTGGTGAAGTTTTTGATATTTGAGCTAAAAATCAGAGGCATAAAATCAACCTAACCCCGAAATCCAATGGTTTTACATATTCATCCCAACAACCCCAACGCTCGCGAGGTTGCGCAGGTAGCCAGCGCGCTACGGCAAGACGGCGTAATTATCTGCCCTACCGACACGGTATACGCTTTCATGTGCGCTTTGAGCAGCAAGAAAGCCTATGAAGCGCTTTTGCGCATAAAAGGAGTGAAAGAAAAGGAGGCCAACTTTTCGCTCATTTTTCCCAGCCTGAGCTACCTGTCGGACTACGCCAAGGTTGATAACCAAACCTTCAAGGTGCTCAAGCAAAATTTACCCGGTGCGTTTACCTTCATTCTCAAGGCGTCGGGCAAGGTGCCCGACAAGCTGCAAAACCGCCGCAAGAACATAGGCGTACGCATCCCCAACAACCGGATTGTGTCGGCCCTGCTTGAGCAGCTGGACTGCCCGCTGCTCACCACCTCCACCAAAAGCCCCGACAAGGTGCTGGAGTACGCCACCGACCCCGACGAGCTGCACGAACTGTACGGCAAGCTGGTAGATATAGTTATAGACGGGGGGACGGGTGGGAATATCCCATCTACCATTATCGACTGCACGGTGCAACCCTACGAGCTGGTGCGCGAAGGTGCAGGAACGTTGATTTAATGCCGAATAACGCCGATTGTCGAGGCTGAAAGCAGCGCATGGAAATTTCAAAATCTTAACTTTACATTTTTCAACTTTTTCAACGTCATAATGCACTACTATAAAGTATCCTCCAACGACAGCGAGGTGCAGATTAGCGAAAGCGACTGGGCGCACTTTTGCAGCCGCTACCGGCTGATTGAGGCAGCGGGTGGATTAGTCAAAAACAGCAGCGGCGAGTACCTGGTGATTTTTCGCAACGGCAGGTGGGACTTGCCCAAAGGCAAGCGCGAGGAGGGCGAGCGCATGGAGCAAACTGCCATTCGCGAGGTCATGGAGGAGTGCGGCGTTGACGGGCTAACGCTGCAAGGCCTGCTGCTGACAACCTACCACACCTACACGCTACAAGATGTTGACGTGCTCAAGCAAACCTGCTGGTACGCCATGAGCTACTCCGGCAACCGCTGCGAGCTGCAACCGCAGGCGGAGGAGGGAATTGAGGTGGCCGAATTTTTACCTGTCGAAAAAGCGGCTGCTTGCCTCGCAAGCTCCTACCCTTCTATCAGGGATGTTTTTGCAGCCGAGCTCGGCCTCTTGTCCGCAGGCGCACGGTAAACCTAAGCAGAATTTGAAGCAAAATAGCGCGGCTATGAAAATCCGGTTTTTCAAGCCATCCGCATCAAAAAAAACTCCTACCAACTTCATGCAATGATGCCGCGTACTGTGTACCAGCACTTTACATGAATGCTTAGCTTAAAAAATCAGCTTTTCAAACAACCAATCGGGACAACCCAAACGCCGTCTTTTCTACGGTAAGCAAATTGACCGCCGGTTAATACGAGCAGAAACGAAGGTTCGCGCATTTTTTCGGCATCAATCTTTTCTTTCAATTTTAACAAATTGGCCGCCGCCTGTTCAATTTGTTTGTTTCCTAATTTTACTTCGATTGCCCCCCAGCGTCCATCGCGCAGCTGTACAATCATATCCGCCTCCAATCCGCTTTTGTCGCGGTAATGAAACACATCCCCGTCGTTTCGCTGCGCATAAACGCGAACATCGCGGGCGCATAACGCTTCGAACAGAAAACCGAAAAATTCAAAGTCTTTCAAAACCGCCGCCGGATTGATTCGCATCGCTGCCGCCGCAATCGAAGGGTCAACAAAATGGAGCTTTGGCGAGGTTCGTATCGCCGTTTTAGAGCGTAACGAAGGCGACCATGCAGGCATATCTTCTACCACAAAAATTCGCCGTAAAGCATTATAATACAATGAAAATGTTTTATCCGAAATGCCGATTTCAGTACTTTCCACATCTTTCAAGATGGTTTGCGCGGAGGTCATTGTCGCAATATTTCGGGCAAGCGAACGAAGTAGTAATCTAACGCGGTTTGGATTTTTTTCTACGCCATCAACCCGCGAAACATCCTGATTGATAATAGCTTCTATATAATCCACAGGCATTCGCAGCGCCATTGTATCGGGCTTGTTGATTGTTGCAGGAAAACCGCCTCTGCATAATGCAAATGCTATCTGCTCAATACTCAAACCTGAGATACCTTCAATTCCGCGGGTTCCATCAAACAAATCGGCCAACGAAACCGCTCCGTTCGATTCTTTCGATTCGTACAAGCTCATCGGGCGCATCACAATTCTTGCAAAACGGCCGGTACCCGTATGAGCCGTTACATTATCGGCAGGTACGGCAGAGCCGGTCAAAATAAATTGTCCGGGCAAGCCTCGCTTATCCACCTCAAAGCGCACGGCATCCCAAAGAACGGGCGACATTTGCCATTCGTCAATCAGGCGCGGACTTTCGCCTTTCAACAGTAAGGAGGGCTTTACATCGGCCGCTTCACGGTATGAACGCGCGTTATCCGGGTCTTGCATAAACAGCATACTCTGTGCCGCATTAGAGGCAGTGCTCGTTTTTCCGCACCATTTTGCGCCCTCAATAAGCGCCGCTCCCATAGTGGCCAGCGCATTTTGAAGTTCAAAATCGCAAATCCTTGATAAATAATTATTTTTGCTCATATATACAATTCTTTTCGAATACAAAGATAGTCATAACTTCCGAATTTGGCGCAGTTTTACTTCCGAATTTGGCAGTTTTTTACTTCCGAGTTTGGCGCAGTTTTACTTCCGAATTTGGCAGTCTTTTACTTCCGAGTTTGGCGAAGTGAGAAAACAGGATTATTTATCGCTTTTGTTTTCAGGCGTTACGATTGATTATTTGCTTCAGGTTTTCATGGATATTATACCCTGTCACTCCAAAATTCTTCGATCAAACAATTTGAAAAAACCGCATCCGTCGCGACGAAAATTCGGCGATTCGGAGATCCTATTTTTACAATTCAGGGTGCCCCATGCTCCGTGGAGGGGGGGGGGAAGCGAAATAAAACCACTTTGTGCTATCTGTGTTTCCTGTTTTATCCTTACATTTGCATCGCAATTCATAAAACAATATAATCATGAAAACTACATTACACAAAAGTCTTTTACTTGCGATTGGCATACTTGCGGCGGCAGGGACGTCAACTGTCTGCGCCGGAAACAACCTCATCCATCACAACACGCTTTCGAAAACAGCTGAAATTGCCGACGCGGACAAAAATATAACGGTCACGGTCGATTACTCGCATGGTTGCAGGATTACCGGATTGAACGTGAAGGGTAAAAATGTACTGTCCGATTCCGGTGTCCACACGGGATTTCGAACCCGGGGCGGAACGTTTTCATCTGCCAACAGCCTCCATAACGTAAAAGTCAGCAATGACGAAAAGAAGATAATCGTTGATGGTATCATTTTCGGCGACAATTCAATAAGGGTTAACGAGTCATGGATTTTCGAACCGGTCGGCGACAAAATATGCTGGACTATCAGGCGCGAATACAGCACGCTGGCAAAGCTGGAGGAAACGGTTTTTCCGCAATGGAATTTTGCCGGTCTTTCGGTCTGGAAAGGGGGTATCATCGATAACGGGGGAATGGTCTGGTGCAAATATCTGGCTGACCGAAACGATACGTATGGCGTACACACCGGGGGCGTAACGTTCTGGGAACCGCTGTCGGGCGACGCCTTACGCATTGAGGCGAAAACGGATGACGGAAAATTCCTCGCCTCAAAATATTCGCACGGCGAAAAGGATGAATTTATCTTTACGCAAGCTGTTACGGACACGGAAATGGAGCCGCGGTATAACCTTGACCGGTTTGTTCGCCAAAAAGCGGATATCTTTGCCCCTTTTGACGTTGAAAAGGGAACGGTGACGATATACATGGAACTCCGGTATCTGGATTATCACGCTGAATATTCGCGCGGCAAGCTGCCGGGCATAGATGCCGACGCCGTACGGGAATTAATGAACACGACCGGAAGGTATGGCGTCGTGGACAACCGGATTGTCGGCGCAAACGGCTGGATTACAAGCTGGAAATGCCTGCATGAGCCGTTCTTTGCCCAGATTGGCATGGCGCTGAATGATGCGCATTACACGGCAAACATGTCTTCGTCCCTCGACCGCGAAAGGGATTATGCAATGACGAACGAAGGACGGGTGCTGTCGCGCTGGCACAATGCGGACGAAGACCAGATGCCGGGCACGTTCAACTACAAAACAGGTTACTATGAGGCGAAATGGGGCTATACGATGGATTCCCAGACGGGCTACGTCATCAACACGGCCGAACAGTTTGACCTGTGCGGAGACGTCGCATGGCTACAATCCCATAAAGCAAGCTGCGAAAAGGCGCTGGACTGGCTAATAGGGAGGGATTCGAACCGAAACGGCATATTCGAAATGATGAACGGCCATATTCGCGAGCAGAAGGCAAGCGACTGGCTCGACATCGTATGGGCAGGATTCGAGAATGCGTTTGTGAATGCCCAGATGTATGAAGCTCTTAATCTTTGGAGCGGTTGCGAACGGGTTTTAGGCGACAGGGAAAAATCCGCCTACTACGCTTTGGTCGCTTCAAGGCTCAAGGAAAACTTCAACAGGACGGTACACGACGGCGGATTCTGGTATCCGGAGAAAAAACAGTACGTTTACTGGCGCGACAACGACGGCGTCATCCACGGCGACAATCTCGTCACGCCGGTCAATTTCGCCGCAATTGCCTTCGGGCTGTGCGACGACAAGGAACGGACGGCCATCATCCTTGCTGAGATTGAACGGAGGACATCGAAAGAAAACCTTTTCCACTGGCCACTCTGCTTCGATTCTTTCAAGGAGGAAGAAGTACACGCGGGCAACTGGCCGTTCCCCAGATACGAAAACGGCGATATTTTCCCGACATGGGGCTATCTGGGCGTTAGGGCTTACGCCGAATACGACAGGGTAACGGCGCTGAAGTTCATCCAGAACATCCTCAAACAGTACGGGAAAGACGGGCTCTCGTCCCAAAGATACAGCCGCGAAACGCAGCAGGGAGAGGGCTCCGACATCCTTGCCGGCATCTGCACAAGCGTAACCGCACTTTACCGAGATATTTACGGCATACGCCCGAAGTGGAACCGGATGGGTCTGGAGCCTCGCATGCTTAAAAAACTTGACGGGACGGAATTTCATTATACATTGAGAAATACCGTCTACCAGCTGCGGCTAAGCGTTGACGATTATGAAATGTCGACGGAGAATTTTTCCGTAAGGTCAAAAGAGGCTTTCGGCGCTTCGTTCGACAATCATCAATTGTCCTTTTTCCCGCACAACCGCGACGAAACCGTCCTGAGAATTGCCGGAAAATCAGATTTACCCGTCAGCATGTCCGTCATCAAATGGGCGCAAAAGGACATTTCATGGCGAATCACCTCAACAGACGAATATACGCTTACGGTTGAAGGACTTGACCCTACCGCAAAATATCAATTGACCGTCAACGGCAAAGCGACGACGCTCTCGGTGGAAAACAACGGAACAGCCACCTTTTTCTGCAGCTGCCGGAAGCCTGCTTCTTTCGCAATCAAAACGAAATAAAAGCGTTGATTCGCAAAACGCCTCAAAGTTTTTTACTCTGCGTGCCGCTTCAGCGCTTCTTCAAGAACGCCAACGTAGTAAAACGGCACGTTGAGCAGCTTAAACTTTTTTCCTTTGGGCGTTGTTGCTTCATCAACCGAAAACGGCTGCGACCAAACTCTTACGGCAATATTGTGAGGCGCTTCGTCCATAAACAAATGCAGGGATTTGAGCTTGGCGTTATGCCCTGATTTTACCTCAACGGGAATTGCCAAACCCTTGTACCTATACACAAAATCAACTTCGGCGTTGGAAGTTTCTTTTTCGCGCCGCCAAAAAGTACGCCTTGTGAGCAAGCTGTCGTCAAGTGTAAGAAGCTCTTGCGCTACAATATGCTCTGCTATTCTGCCCCGCCAAATATCCTCAATATTTTTTGTGAAGAATACTTCTCGCTGTATCCCAGCGTAGTAATTTACCAAGCCGGTATCTTACCACAGCAGCTTAGGCCTCCTGCGAAAATTGGGCGTTAGCGGCAGCTGCACGGAGGAAGTTGGATAGGCCAGCTCGAGCAGCATCGCCTTCTGAATGGTTTGAAATGCGTTGCTCATTTCGCGAGACGAAAAAGCAGTATTCC
>JAIRXY010000230.1 GCA_031268055.1 Prevotellaceae bacterium
CACACACACACACACACACACACACACACACACACACACACACACACACACACACACACACACACACACACACACACACACACACACACACACACACACACACACAAGCGCGCACGCACGATTTATACCCCTTGCGCACGCGCATAATATATGCAAATTTTCTCATTTTAAATATTTCCCATTTATCGTTTGCTTTAAAAAAGGCAATTATTTTGTCTCCTTATCCACTGTCATGCCAATTTTTTCACATATTACAACAAACAAAATTTCCGTAACGCGCTGTTATTCACTCAGCAGCGGAAGGCATAGCGGCAAAGTTCATCGGCCTGTATGGTTTTGCAGTGGCAATAGACAAATATTTTTACTATGTGCTATGTATATATATAAGGTATAATTTGCTGTGAAATGAACTTGATTAAAGAAGATTTTTCGCCTGAAGTTTTGGCGAGAGTGCTGCTGCAGGAGGAAAGCCTATCGCTTGCTGACGAAACAAGTAAAAAAATCTCAGATTGCTATAGCTTTTTAAAAAAATTTTCCTCCGATAAAGTTATCTATGGCATCAACACGGGCTTTGGCCCGATGTCTCAGTATAGAATTGACGACAAGTCGCTGCTTGCGCTGCAATACAACATTATTCGCAGCCACTCAACCGGCGCAGGCGTTCCTCTGCCGGACTTGTACGTACGGGCGGCAATGGTAGCTCGCGTAGGTACCTTTGTGCAAGCCCGCTCAGGCGTTCATATAGCGCTGGTGGAGCTGCTGATTGAGCTTATCAACAGGGGCATTTACCCCCTTGTTCCCGAGCACGGAAGCGTTGGGGCAAGCGGCGATTTGGTGCAGCTGGCTCACATAGCCCTTGCGCTTATTGGCGAGGGGGAGGTGCACTACCGCGGCGAGTGGCGGCCTGCAGGCGAGGTTTTGAAGGAAAACGGGCTACGGCCGTTTCAAATCCACCTAAGGGAGGGGCTGTCCGTAACCAACGGAACTGCCGTCATGTCGGGAATCGGGATGATAAACGTTTTGTACGCCAAGCGGCTCTTGGAGTGGTCGGTGATAGCCTCCGTGCTGATGAACGAGGTAGCATTTTCGTATGACGACTTGATGTCGCAGGAGCTCAACCATGCCAAGCGTCACACGGGTCAGCACGACGTTGCTGCGTGGATGCGCCGGGTTGCCCACGGCAGCGCGCGCCTTCCAAAGCGCGAGAATGTGCTCTACAGCCACGCGCACGCCGCGGAGAAGGTGTTTACGCAAAAAATACAGGCGTACTACTCCCTGCGGTGCGTTCCGCAGGTTCTTGGGCCTGTTTTGGACGAAATACGGAATGCCGAAAAAGTAGTGGTGAACGAAATCAACTCTGCCTGCGACAACCCTATTATTGACCCTGATAGCCAAAACGTTTACCACGGAGGTAACTTTCATGGCGATTACGTTTCATTTGAGATGGATAAGCTTAAAGTCGCTATCACCAAGCTAACCATGCTAACGGAGCGCCAGCTGAATTACCTCTGCCACGACCGCATCAACGGTATGCTACCTCCGTTTCTAAACCTCGGCGTGCTGGGGCTGAACTACGGCTTGCAGGCGTCGCAGTTTACGGCAACATCCACCACCGCCGAGAATCAAACGCTGTGCAACCCGATGTCGATACACAGCATACCGTGCAATAACGACAATCAGGACATTGTGAGCATGGGAACAAACTCGGCGCTGCTGACAAAGACAGTGGTGGAAAATGCATGGCAGGTAATGGCCATACACTTCATGGCGCTGGCTCAAGCCGTTGACTGCCTGAAAATAGAAGAAGCGCTGTCGCCCAAAACCCGACAAATATACAGGGAGGTACGGGAAGTGTTTCCTGCGTTTACGGAAGACGCTCCAAAGCACAAGGCAATAAGCGCAGTAAAAGAATACTTAGTAAACCATAAAGCTGTTTTGATATGAAGTATGCACTCGTAACCGGCGGCTCTCGCGGTATTGGTCGCGCCGTTTGCCTCAGGCTTGCGGCTATGGGCTACCCTGTGCTGATTAACTACCATACCAACAGGGAGGCCGCCGAGCAGACAAAATTGCTGGTGGAAGCACAAGGCGCTGCGGCAACGCTGCTCCCCTTTGACGTAGCCAACGGCGAAGAGTCAGACCACGCGCTTACGTCGTGGCAGGAAAATCATCCGGACGATACGGTTGCCGTGCTGGTGAACAACGCCGGTATCCGGCAGGACAGCGTGATGGTTTTTATGAAAAACGAGCAGTGGCACAGCGTTGTTGATACGGCGCTGAACGGTTTTTTCTACATCACCCGCCGCCTGCTCAAAGATATGCTTACCGGTCGCTGGGGTCGCATCATCACGGTGGCGTCGCTGTCGGGTCTCAAAGGGTTGCCCGGTCAGGTCAACTACTCGGCAGCAAAGGCTGCGCTGATAGGAGCATCCAAGGCGCTGGCGCAGGAGATAGGCGCTCGGCGCGTAACCGTAAACGTTGTAGCCCCCGGATTCATAGAAACCGATATGGTAAAAAATTTGGACGAGAAATCGCTTAAATCTATGATTCCTGCCGGACGCTTTGGGAAAGCCGAAGAGGTGGCCGATTTGGTGGGCTTTTTGGCATCGGAGCAAGCCGCCTACATCACGGGCGAGGTGATTTCAATCAATGGAGGGCTCTATACGTAAAAATAGCCTGAAAACAAAGAATAATTTAACAGCTATTGCTGCACAATTTGACAGCTATTACTATGCAATTTGGCAGATATTATTGCACAATTTAATAATAATTATTATTACACAGCTCGATAGCTATTAGTACACAGTTCAATAATAATAATTATTACACAGAGAGCCACAGAGGTTACACAGAGAACCACAGAGGGACAAATTAACTTTAACTATGCAACCTTAGTAGTTGCAAAACCAGAAATGAGTAGAAGAGTTGTAATAACAGGCATGGGCATTTACTCCTGCATAGGGAAAAGCTTGGAGGAGGTCAAAAAATCGCTTTACGACGGGAAATCCGGTATTGGCGTTGACCCTGTACGCAAAGACTGTGGCTACCGCTCGCCGCTTACGGGCATCGTTGAACGTCCTTTGCTAAAAGGCGCGCTGGACAGGCGGCTGCGCATAGGCCTTGCCGAAGAGGGCGAGTACGCCTACATGGCCACGCTCGAAGCCCTGCGCACGGCAGGCATTGATATGGAGTACCTCGAAAAAAACGAAACGGGAATTTTTTACGGTAACGATTCTTCTGCCAAGGCCGTTATTGAGGCAAACAACGTAATGGTTGAAAAAAAGGACACAACGCTGCTCGGTTCTGGCGCTATCTTTCAGTCTATGAACTCTACGGTGACTATGAACTTGTCCACCATCTTCAAGCTGCGCGGCGTGAACATGACCATCAGCGCGGCCTGCGCAAGCGGGTCGCACGCTATAGGGCTTGGCTACCTGTTTATCAAGCAGGGCATGCAAGACCTTGTGCTATGCGGCGGGGCGCAGGAAACCAACTACTACGCTATGGGCAGCTTCGACGCGCTAAGCGCCTTCTCCATGCGCGTTGACGCACCGGCCAAGGCTTCACGTCCGTTTGACGCCCACAGAGACGGCCTGATACCAAGCGGCGGCGCTGCCAGCCTGATGCTGGAAGATTACGAGCATGCCGTAAGCCGCGGCGCTACCATCTACGCCGAAGTTGTGGGCTACGGCTTTTCCTCCAACGGGGTGCATATTTCTCAGCCAAGCGATATGGGCTGCGCCGTTGCCATGGAGAGAGCGCTGTGCGACGCCGGCGTTGCCGCCGCCGATGTTGACTACGTGAACGCCCACGCCACCTCCACGCCTCAAGGCGACATGTTTGAGGCAATTGCCATCGACCGCATTTTTGGCTCGTCTCGCCCCCTGATTAGCTCCACCAAGTCGATGACGGGGCACGAGTGCTGGATGGCGGGCGCAAGCGAAATCATATACTCTGTGCTGATGATGCAAAATTCGTTCGTGGCGCCCAATATCAACTTTGAAACCCCCGACGAACACTCCGCTAAGCTCAACATTGCAGACAAAACCGTGGAAAAAAATATTGATACGCTGCTGTCGAACTCCTTTGGCTTTGGGGGCACCAACAGCGCTCTGGTAGTAAAAAAATATAAACCGTAACTATTTATTATAAACGTAGCATGAAGCGAGAAGAAATAGAATCAACCGTAAGGAACTTTTTGATTGACGAAATTGAAATTGAGGAAAAGAACATTGTCCCGGAGGCATTGCTCAAGGATGACCTTGGCATAGACAGCCTTGATTTTGTGGACATCGTGGTAATAGTGGAGCGCAACTTCGGGTTTAAAATCAAGCCTGAGGAAATGGCCGACGTTCGAACGCTGAGCCACTTCTGCGACTACATAGAGTCAAAAGTAGGAGATAATTAGCGCGCTATGACGAAAAGCCAGACGTGGAAAGGCAACACCGGAGGCGGCTTTTTAGGACAGCAGGGTCTTATTGCGCTGTTCCGGCTAACAGGCCTCAGGTCGCTATACTTTGTGATGGCGCTGGTGGTTCCCTTTTACATGCTCTTTTCGCGCAAAACGTACAGGGCAATGTACCGCTTTTTCAGGGTACGGCTCGGCTATTCGGGGTGGAAATCCTTTATCAGCACGTACAAAAACCACTTTGCCTTTGGGCAGGTGATTTTAGACCGCTTTGCCATTTTTGCAGGACGAAAAAATCTCTTTGAGGTAGAAATTATCGACGAGGATTTTTTCTATCGCCTGACAAGCGACAGCAAGGGCTTCATAATAGCAGGCTCGCACGCTGGCAACTTTGAGATTGCCGGGTATCTACTCCGTCCGGAAGGCAAGGTGATAAATGCGCTAATCTACTCGGGCGAAACGGAAACCGTTAGGCGGAACAGGGCAAAAGCGTTAGGGGGCAACAATGTAAGAATCATTCCCATTGCTGACGATATGTCGCACTTGTTTGCCGCGCACGCAGCCTTGCAGAAAGGAGAGGCGGTAAGCATGTCCTGCGACAGGAGCTTGGGCTCGTCTAAGGTTGTAACCTGCGATTTTTTCAACGGAAAAGCCGATTTTCCGGTTGGCGCGTTTATCTTGTCTACCCACTTTGCCGTTGAGGTAGCTGCTATTTTTGTCATGAAAGAATCGAACAGAAAGTACCGGATACACATAAAATCGCTGACAGGCGCCGCAACGCCGGAGGACACGCCTGCCGAAAACCCGACAAGGCGCGAACAAGCGGAGCGCTACACCCGCTTGTTTGCAAAAGAGCTGGAGGCCATTGTGCGGCAGTACCCCATGCAGTGGTTTAACTACCATGAATTTTGGAAAGATTAGAACCGTAAAAAAAGAATGAAGCTATTCCCCGCCTTAGAAAAGAAGTACTCCGCCGAAGGCATGTCGGCGTTGAGCGCCCAGCGCCTTGCGCACGAAATATCGTTTGGCCCTGTTGTTTTTCAGGTATCGCGGCTGATGGTCAAGTTCGGGATTTTGCAAATGCTGGTTGACTCCCCAGAGGGGTTGACGCTTGACGAAGTTGCCGCAAAGTCCAAGCTCTCGCGCTATGCAGCGCAAACGCTGCTGGAGTCGTCGCTCACCATAGGCACTGTGCTGTGCAAAGAGGAGCGCTTTGAGGTTTCCAAAGCCGGATGGTTCTTGCTCAACGACCCGCTGGTAAAGGTAAACATGAGCTTTAACCACGATGTAAACTACCTTGGATGGTTCAAGCTGGAAGAGTCGCTGCTTGGCGGAACACCGGAGGGCTTGAAAAGTTTTGGCCGCTGGCGCACCATATACGAGGGGCTGTCGAGCTTGCCGGAGCAGGCGCGAAAAAGCTGGCTTGAGTTCGACCACTTTTACTCCGACAGCTCGTTTGACGAAGCCCTCAAAATAGTTTTTGCCAGCTCTCCCCGCACCCTGCTCGATGTGGGCGGAAACACCGGACGGTGGGCTTTGCGCTGCGTTGGCTACGACCCTAACGTGAAGGTTACCGTCATGGACCTGCCCCAGCAGCTGGCGCTAATGAGAAATCAGGTAGCCGGCGCCACCGGCGCCGACAGGATTTCCGGCTGCGAAGTAAACCTGCTGGATAAAGAATCGCCCTTTCCGTCGGGCTTCGAGGCCATCTGGATGAGCCAGCTCCTTGACTGCTTCTCGGAGGAGGAGGCAACGAGCATCCTTACGCGCGCTGCCACCGCAATGAGCAACAACGCTCTGCTGTTCATCATGGAAACGTTTTGGGACAGGCAACGGTTTGAAGCCGCCGCCTACTGCCTGACACAAATTAGCCTTTACTTCACCGCGCTGGCAAACGGTAACAGCAAAATGTACCACTCCGACGACATGATACGCTGCGTGGAGGCGGCAGGGCTGACGGTAGAGAAAATTCATGACGGACTGGGAAAAGGACACTCTATCTTGGTTTGTAGGAAAGCGGGGAGATGAATTATGAATTAAAAATTAAAAATTAAGAATTAAGAATTATCCTGACGGTGCGGGATAACTTTTAATTACGCTACTCCCGTGCCAGCGAGACATCAATGCTGGTAGTTCCGTGCTGCGCACGGAATAATTCAACTCCATACGGAGTTGTGCGTAAAGTGTAGCGACACGGGCATTCTTGTGCGTAAGGTGTATCGACACGGGCATTCTTACCCCGCGCTACGCACGAGGTTATCCACATTAAAGTCCTACCGGACTTTTTCGCAACGACACGGGGATGACACAAAGCTTCAAAGGGCTTTAATAGAACTTTAATATGGATAATACCCCCCATGCAAGCGAAACGCAGCGCGGGGTTACGGAAAGGCGCGCTGCGCCGCAGAGCTACGTAGTAGCTCAACATGGAGAACCCCACGCAAGTGAAGCGCAGCGAAACGCAGCGCGGGGTTAGCGGGATAATAGCGATTTTGAATTTTGAATTGGCGTGCACCGTCAGGATAATCCAAAATTCAAAATTCAAAATTCAAAATTTTTTACCGGTGAAC
>JAIRXY010000251.1 GCA_031268055.1 Prevotellaceae bacterium
TTGCGGAGGACGTGCGCCCACGTGCGCACATTCTCGCTGTTTTCGTCGGCCATGAGCTTCATGGCTACATCTCCTGCTCCGGCGTTGTAGAGCCCGTTGAGCACGAAAAATGCCGCGTAGATGCTGGTCTTGAACACCCCCTGCCCTTCGATGTAGGCGGCCATTTTAGCGGCCATTTCCGGGCTGTCGTAGATGCCGCAGGCCAACGCGTAGGCAGTGGCGTGCTGCGTGTAATGCTCCGATAGCGCGCCCTCCTCGCTCATAGAATCGTCAAAAGCGCCTTTTTGTGGATTGTAGAGCTTGCTAATCATCGCCGCTTTGATGGCGCTTGCGCGGTTTTGGTAAAACGCGCGGTCGGCTTCGTTGCCAAGCGCTCCGGCAATACTGGCCATTGCGCGGCAGGCGCTTGCGTAAACCGCATTGTAGCCGGTATTGTAGGCTTGAAAGCTGTAGCCGTCGCGCTCTGTAGGCGGCCAGTCTATCAGAACGTCCTTTTGCAGGTTGACCAGCCCCGTGCTTGCGCTGAACGCTCCCGGAAATTTGTTTTTCAGCGCTGCGTAATACTTGGCAATGGAGGTGCGGTCGCCGGTGTAGAGGTAATCCATCCAAGCCATTTCGACGGAAAAGAGCTTGTACTCCTGCGGCCAAGTTGGGTTGTTGATTAAATACTCGTGGCTGTACCGGCCTATGGAGTAGCTGGAGCTGAAAACGTTGCTCGAAGCCATGTTTACGATAGCGTCACCTTCGTAGGGGCCGCGTTCGCGCGCCTGCGAGTCTGTCCATACATCCTGATTGGTCGCTTTTATGGTGTACTTCGTAAATTCGTACAGCTCGTTCAGGAAGCTATTTGACGAGTGAAAATCAGACAGCTCATCCTCAAATTCCTGCCGGACAGCATACCCTTTCACATTATCAACCGTAATTTCAGTGGGCGATTCGATGATTTCCACGTAGCGGAAGCTTTTCATGTTCAGCGTTCGGATGGTTTGCTTTCCCTGCTTGAGCGTCCAGCGTTCGACGTAGTTAGGGTGTCCTCGTCCGGCGCTCCGCACCGAGCCGTTGTCGTTGAGCTCCTCTCCGAGGCGAATTTCGATGGTTGCTTGGGTGGGGCTATCTATATCCAGCTGCAGGCCTCCAACGATTGCTTTTTCGAGGGTAACGAGGTAGCCTCCGCCTGCCATCGGAGCAACCTTGCCTGCCGGCATGAGGTAGCGCAAGGTATTCTCGGAGGTGTAGGGCGCTAAGCGCCGATCGCCGTTGACAGCGCTCATTGCTTTGACGGCGCGCCAAGTGTTGTCCTCCACAAAGCCGGCTTCGCCAAACCCGAAGGGGTATTTCGTAGCGTTGATATGCTCCTTGTGCTGCCGATACCAGCTACCGTTGGAGCTGTACTCGTCGCTTTGCCCAAAAGCGAGCGTTCCGTCCTTGCCTCTCCACGCGGCTGCATCTCTGGCAGAGCTGACAAGGATTTCGCTGCTGCCATCGGTGTAGAATACCGCCATTTGCAGGAGGAAAGCCCTGTCGTCGTCTTTGTTGTAGCAGGCGGCGGCAATGGCGTTGCTGCCGGTTTGCAGGAGGGCTGTTACGTCGTAGCTGTTGTAGTATTGCAGGTTGCCTTGGGGCGTGTTGCTCTGGTTGCGCGCGGGGCCAACGCCAACCGAGCGTCCGTTGAGGTAGAGGTCGAAGACGTACTGCCTGGAGCTCTCGGTGTTGTAGGCGGTGGCGGCAACAATCGCTTTTTCTATGCGCGCAGCATCCTCCACCTGAAACTTATGGCGCAGAAAGACAAAGTTGGCTTTTTCGGCGGCCAAGTCGTTTTCTGTCGCAAGGTTGCCGGCCATGCCGACGGGAACGCTCAACGCCCCGCCGTCGTCGTAAGCCGAATTATGCCATATCCCGTTGGTATTTACCCACCGAATGGCGGTCGTGAAAGGATGAGGCTCGGAGAGGGGGCCTTCGTCGCCCAACCTGTCTTTGGTCTGAACTTGCCAATAGTAGAGGTTGCCCTGCTCAATCAGGCCGGAGAGTCCGCTCACCTCCACCGCCGTGCTCTTGGGGGAGGGAATCCACCCCACATCGAGGAAATAATTTCCGGATGCAGCGTCGGACAGGGTTTTTGAGAAGACAATCCGGTAGGCGGATTGCACCTCGTTGCGGTCTTCGTCCTGTACCACCCACGAGAAGGAGAGGTTGCCCGTGTCGATGGAGTAGGCGTTTTTCAGCAGGTTTACCCTGAGAGCTGTGGGCGCTCCGGGGTGAGTGTTCGCGTGCGCCGCAGAGAAAAAGGGGGCGGCGGCGGCAGCGAGCAGCAGCAAGGTGGAAAATGTATTTTTCATTTGATAATTGATAATTGACAGCGTTCTTCGCTGGCGCGGACTTGCAGCCCGTGCCGTTTTATCATATTTTTTTTGGGCATGGGCTGCAAGCCCGTGCCAGCGGGTTGAAATCAAAAAAATCACAGCTCAGACAAATAAATGCGCAAGCCAATTTAAAATTCAAAATTCAAAATTTATTTTGTTGCTTGAATGATTGCCCGAAAGTAACCAATTGATTCGCCAATACCAACAAAGGGGTCTTTCATGTTCTTCTCGTGCTCGAGGCTACAAACGCCGCTGTAGCCAACTTCCCGCAAGGCCTCAACAAGCGAAGGAAAATCAATCACGCCCCGTCCGATTTCCACCGAGTAGCCGGCCTTCGTATTACCCGTAACATCTTTGATGTGAATATCGAATACTCGCGCGTGGTATTTTTTCAGGTCTGCTGCCGGATTTTTTCCATTGCGAACGTCATGGCCAATATCCAAGCACATGCCAATTCTCGAATCCAAATCTTTTGTGTGGCTCCACACATCGTCGGCATCGGGATACAAAGCGATATCCGGCCCGTGCAGGTGGATAGCATACTTGAAGTCGTACTCCTTTACTTTCTTGTCCACGTATGGCAGCAGCTCTACGTTGGGCACGCCGACAATCAGCTTCACCCCTACCCTCTTTGCGTAGGCAAAAGCATTGTCAACCTCCTCCTTGCTTCGCATATAAATGGGGCCTACGGCGTAACCTGTCACGCCTTTTGAGGCCAGCTTTGCGTGGAAAGCGGCAATCTGCTCATCCGTGCTGTTCAACGGCAGGTGAAAATCCTTGATGCAAAGGTAATGCACGTCGGTTTTCTGCAAAGCCTCTAAGGTCTTGTCGAGGTCGAAGTTGACAAAGGTATAGCCAGCCATTCCGAGCTTGAACTTTTCACCTGCTTCGGGCAGCCGCTCGTCGCTCAGCTCCTTAATTTTGAGATTTTTGAAGAAGACCTCATCGCCGTGGTCTTGCAGCAGGATGTGCCCCTGATCCGCATTTCCAAAGTTAGGCCAGCCGACGTACTTGCTGTAAGCAACCAACGCATTAAACTCCTGCGTATTTCGCACATACTCAAGAATTTTTACGCCGTTGAGGTAGTGCTGCACGCGGCCTCCTTCAACAATGATTGTTGCCGTATTAAAAACTTTCTCGTCAAAATTATAGGCTTTATCGCTCCTGTCGGGAGGAATCAGGTCGTATAAAGCGCCCAGCGTGCGGTTGCCCTTCACGCCCAGCTTAGCGTCGGGGTGATTATTGTCGTCCAGCAGCTGAAATTCGCAGCCGATGGCAGAGCCTGCACCCTTATTCATATCCGGGTCTACAAAGTACTTGATTCCGCTGTTTGCGCCTTTCGTAATTTTGAAGTCGACTTTCAAGATAAAATTTTTGTACCTCTGCGTAGTAACGATATCGCCACCGTTGGTCGACTCCGCGCCGCCGCTTTTGTGCACCCGCAGCGTTCCGTTTTCCACCGACCAGCCTTGCGCAGGGAAAGCGTCCATCTTTGCTCCCCGCCAACCTTCGGTTGTTTTTCCGTCCCACAGCAGCTTCCAACCTTCGCCAACTTCCTGTGGCGTTAAGGTATTATCCTGACTTTTTGCCTCCCCTACCCATCCGAAGGCTGCCGCTACTGCGGCTATGAATATCCAATTCTTTTTCATTTTTTTTAGCTGATTTTATAGTATTCTTCCCAGCCCTTGCGCGGCGGCTGCTGCGTCAGCATCGCGTTAGCAAAAGCGTTATTTGTTACTTGCTTTAGATTCCGGTCGAGCTCAATTTTTGTATTCAGGCGCTGCGCCATCACTCCCAGCGAGAATACTTGGCTCAAAGGCCCGTGTATTTCAAAAGGAGAGCGCGTTTTTTCCTCGCCCAAGCAAGCCAGCAAGAAGTTTGCGAAGTGGTTGGACGGGCTTTCGGGAACTTCGGGCAGCTTCGATTCCATTGCCTTTGCTTTTTCTTCCGGTATAATCGAGAGCGTGCTGCCGTGCGAGCTTCCTTTGAAAATCAAATCTTTGCTGTAAATAATTTTTCCCGGATTCAGCTTTGCCGGCTGCAACGTCCATCCGGCCACCGGCGGCACGTTCGGGTCGATTTCGGATACGCCGTAGCCTGCGGGCACTGCGGGGATATTATTCACGCCATCGTACCACGTTATGTCGACGGGAGGCATATTTCCCCTTTCGGGAAAACGGAAAAGAATCGTAGAGGATTTCGGGTAGAAGTAATCGTTGCTCCCCTCTACCTTCAAGGGGGTAACTTCGTAGGGCAACCCTAACTCAAGAAATTCGTGCACCGTATCAAGGATGTGCGCTCCCCAATCGCCCAAAGCGCCCATGCCAAAATCGTACCAGCAGCGCCAGTCGCCGTAGTGGTACTTCTTATTGTACTCGTGGTAGGGTACCGCCGAGAGCCACGTGTCCCACTCCAAGGTAGCGGGGACAGGCTCGGCTTCGGGGTATTTGTAAATTTTGTCGTCCCATGAATGCCAGCGCCTTTCGGAGTTCATGTGAGCGGTAACCTTTGTTACATCCTTGATGATTCCCGCCTCTTTCCACGCTTTGAACTGAAAATAGTTGGCCTCCGAGTGCCCCTGATTTCCTACCTGCGTCACCACGTTCTTGTGCTTTCTGGCAGCCTCCATCATCAACTCGGCCTCGTAGAAGGTGCGCGCCATTGGTTTTTCCACGTAAATGTGCTTTCCTAAGGCAATAGACATCATGCATACAGGGAAGTGGGCATGGTCGGGAATTGCGGCCACTACAGCGTCAATTTCGTTGCCCATCTTATCAAACATTACCCTGAAATCCTTAAATTGCCTCGCCTGAGGATATTTGCTAAGCATAGCCTGAGTGTGCGGCGCTCCCAAATCGACGTCGCATAGCGCCACGATGTTTGCCAATCCGGTCTTGTCAAAGTCCTGAATAACGTCCGCTCCCCTGTTTCCGATACCCACGCAGGCCAAATTCACTTTGCGGTTAGCTCCCACAATTTTATTTGCAGCTTTGAGCGCTGCCATTGATTTTACGGCGTTTAATCCGCCTAAGGCGAGGCCTGCTGCCGCAAGGCCGCCCGTTCTCAAAAATGTTCTTCGTGTAATCATGAGTATTTAAAATAAAATGAATATTGTTTTTCTAATAAGGACTTGCAAGAATTTGTAAAGTTAAACAAAAAATTGAAAGTGCGCGTTTTTCTGCGGCTTTTTTTCCACAAATCCAATTCAGCTACGCAAAAGCTACGCCAACAAGAGCTTACATATCTTAATTCAGGCTGAGCAGCTGCAAAAAAAAGTAGCCCACCTGATTTACGACGCCACCAAAGCTCGACAACAAGAAATAGAATTGGGCTAAAGTCCAAAAATTCGGCTTCAACCCAATTCTTTTTCCACAATTCTCAACTTTCAATCATGCTCAGGCTTACCATCCGGGGTTTTGCGCCATAGGCTTGTCCTTGTTCGTGTCTATCACGGTTTGCGGAATCGGCCATAGGTTGAAATTTTTCGTCAGCGTGGTGCGCGGGTCGCTCCAGTAGGCGTACTGCTTGATGCGCTCTACGGCAACCGTTCCGCCCATGCGGAGCAGCGTGTTCCAGCGCGTTTCCTCGTAGACAAGCTCGCGGGCGCGCTCGTCGAGAATCAGCTCAAGGCTAACGTCCGAGGCCTGCGCCATGTATCCGCACTGCGCGCGCGTGCGCAGCTTGTTGATGTCGTCTGCCGCCCCTGCATTGTCGCCGCTGCGCCACTTGGCTTCGGCGCGCAACAGGATGGTCTCCGGCAGGCGAATGAGGTATTCGTCACGGAAAAGGTTGCTGCGGTTTTCGCCATCGGAGAGTCCGGTATACTTATCCGTCGCAATCTTACAGGAGACGGGGTATACCTGCGTGACGGCCGCGTCAACGGCGTCTTGGCCCTGCCCCTCGCGGTTGAGCACGCTCCAGGGAATGGCTTTGCCGTAATACTCAAACCCTGGCGACTCGGTATCGGGATTGTTGCCAAGGAATGTCCGGCGGAACACAGCGTCGGAGTTGCGCAGGTCAACGCCCCACTTGTCTGCATAGATGATATCGCGGGTATAAGCGGTGGGCATCACCTGCACGATACCTCGCCCGCCAACATCCTCGAGCTCTCCGCCGGCGTAGACAGCCATCGGGTCGCGGAATACGGGGCCAAATACGCGGGTATATTGCAGCTTCGACTGCCCGTCTTCTTTCTTATACGCCGCGTAGTCTACCTGTGCGCACCAGATGGCTTCGCGGTTGCCGCTCTGGTAGTCCTGATTACCCTCCTGAAACAAATCCCAGTACACGTTGCCTTCTATCGTGTAGCCTGCCGCCGAGTAGAGGTGGTCGGACGTTTGTGCTCCCGTGGTACGGGCATAGTAAAAGTCGGGGTTTTCGGTTCTCCGGCTTCCGAAGCGTTCGGTCATAAGGCTGTACGTACCACCGTCTATTACCTGACCGGCGTATGTGACAGCTTGGCTATAGGCAGCCTGCGGGTCGCCCGAGCCGCCTTCCTCCGCCAGCGTCACGCCCTTGTCGATGTAGAGCTGCGCGAGGTTGTGCTGCGCCGCCGCCCGCACCAGCCTGCCGGGTGTTGACGTCGTTTCGGGCAGGTCGTTTAGGATAGCCTCCAGCTCGTCAATCGCAAACTGGTACGTCTCCAAGCGGCTTGCGCGCTCGTAATCGTAGCGCGGCGACGTCACTATCTCCGTCACAATCGGCACCCCTCCGTACAGCTCGCCCAGATTCCGGTAGCATAGCGCCCGGAAAAAGCGCGCCTGCGCTGCGGCGTAGGCCTTGTCGTCTGCCGAAGCCCAGGCTATCTGCGGCAGCTCGGCGGCATACAGCGCAAGGTTGGCCTTGGCAATGAGCTGATACCAGTGCGAATAGTTGGTGTTAAACTCCTCCCTCGCAGTATTCAGCGTGCCGTAGTTGTTGAATGCGTTACTACGGCGGATAGACGCCACGTCGAACATATCCGTGCCGTTTCCGCCCCGGAATACGAAGGAGGTATTGTTTTCCTCCACCATGCAAAACATCACGCGGATGTGCGAATAGCAGGACACAAGCACCTGATCTACCTGCTCCGAGGTCGAAAAGGCGTTGTCCACCGTGTAGAACGTTTCCGGATTTTCCGTCAGGAACTCATCGTCGTTGCAGCCTGTCCACATCGGCAGCATAGCCGACAGCGCCAAGCTCATGTACAGGAATCTTTTTATTTTTTTCATAATTATCATAATTGTATAGTGCATAGAAGTTAAAAGCTAATGTTGATGCCCATCATCAGGGTAGTCATCACGGGATAATCGCCTGCGCCCACGCCATTTCCAAATTCAGGGTCGCCGCCTTCCCAGCCCGTAATGGTAAAGAGATTCTTTCCTGAGAAAAACAGCTTCAGGTTTTGTATCTTCATATTCTTTACCCACGGCTGGCGAAAGGTGTAGGAGAGGGTGAGGTCTTGCAGGCGTACATACGTCCGGGACTGTAACCCTTGGAAGCGCCCGTCGCTGGCAAACGTTGCCGAGGGGTAAACGTTGCTCCTGTTTTCGGGCGTCCACCAGGGGATGTAGATGTTGTTTGCGCTCAAAACTCCCGACGCCTGATCGTAGGCCAAGTAAGCTCTTGCGTTGTTTTTCAGGTAGTAGTCGCCGCCACCGAACGTGCCGATCAGCATGGCGTACAGCTCCCAATTTTTGTACGTCAGCGTGTTGCTCATGTTCAGCTTGAAGTTCGGCTTGTCGTACCCAAGGATATCGCGGTCTTCGGCGTCGATGACGTCGTCACCGTTCAAGTTTTTGTACTTGGGATGTCCGGGCGTTGCGCCGGTCATCGCTATGTAGTCCGCGTCGTCCTCCTGCACAATGCCGTCCTGCACCCATCCGTAGATGGCGCCCAGCGACTTGCCGATGAAGCGGCTGTTGGAGATGTCGTCGTCTTCCTTGCCGTCGCCGTCGATATCATCGCCGTAGAGGTGAATCAGCTTGTTGCGGTTTAGCCAGAAGGTAAAGCCTGTAGTCCACGTCAAGTTCCGGTTTTCGATGTTGACCGTGCGAAGCGTCACCTCAACGCCCGTGTTGCCGATTTCGCCCATCGAGGACTTCATTACCTTAAAGCCGGTCATCACCGGAATGCTGCGCTCGAAAATCTGGTTGGTTGTGCGCGAAAAGTAGAGGTCAACGTCAAGGAAAATCCGGTTGCCGAGCCATGCCGATTCGAAGCCCATATTCCACGACGAGGTTGATTCCCATCCCAGCGTGGCGTTGCCCAGCGTGCCGGTTTTGATGCCGTACAGCACGCCGCTGCTTCCAAACTCGTAGCGCTCGCCGCCCGTAGAGCCGTTGTTGATGGTCGAAAGCGTACCGTAGGGATCCAGCCCCTGATTGCCGTTCATGCCGTAGGAGACTTTCAGCTTCAGGCTGCTCAGCGCTTCGACCGGTTTCATGAACTCCTCTTCGGTCACTCTCCACGCAAGGCCGGCAGCGGCAAAGTTGCCCCACTTGTTGTCCGCGCCAAAGACCGAAGCGCCGTCGCGACGGTACGAGGCCGTCAGGAAGTAGCGGTCGTTGAACGAATACGAGCCTCTCGCCAAGTAGCCGATGTTGGAGCGCTGATCCTTGTTGATTTCCACCTTCTGGGTGGTTGCCTTATGCAGCCCGCTGATGCCAAGCGTCGTGTTTCCGTTAGCGGCGTAGTCGCTGCCCCGCGAAATCACTTCTTCCCAGCTTCTGTTGTCGCGCGTAGCTACGGCTGTCAGGTCAATCGAATGTTTCCCAAAAGTGTTCTTGTACGCCAAAATATGGTCCATCAGCCAGCTGGAGGTCGAATTGTTGTTGATGGCGCCGTTGGCGCGGCTAAGAAAACCTTGGTAGGTAGAGGGCGCATAGCGTACAGGGTCATCGTAGGCGCCTAAGTTGACGTAGTTCGATTCGTAGTAGAAGTCGCCCGACTGGTTCTTGCTCAAGTTGCCGGCGTAGTTGAATCGGTAGCTCAACCCTTTTATCCAAGGGATTTTAACGACGGCAAAGGCGTTGAGCCGGATGTTGTTCCGCACATCAACATTGTCGCGTGAGCCGTCTGTAACGCCCCACAGGGGATGTATTATCGACTGCGTCATGGGATATTTTTCTATCAGCCCATTCTCTTCGTCGCGATAGTTAACGCCGTATGGCGGCATGTGGTAGGCGTAGTCAAGGTTGGCGCCCGCGCCGGAGTAGTCCGAGCGCGTATAGGCGCCGTCCATCCCCACCTGTAGCCAGTCGGTAATATCGGTATTGACTTTAGCCAGAAGGGATACGCGATTGTAGTCGTCGCCAACAGCAATACCCTGATTCTCCGAGTAGGAGGTAGACAGATAGTAGTTCATCCTCTCGCCTGCACCCGAAACGGCTACCTGATAATCCTGAATGTAGCCCGTGCGGGTAGCAACGTCAAACCAGTCGGTTTCCTTCCCGGCCTCCATGTTTGCCACCTCCTGCGGCTTCATCCACGAAAGATCGGTGCTGCCGCTTCGCGCAAGGACAGTTTCGAGCCACTGATCGCCCTTCATCAGCTCCGGCCGGTTTTGCCACAGCTCTATGCCTCCCGAAGCGTTGAACGAAACAACCGGTTTACCGCTCTTACCCTTCTTCGTCGTAATGATAATCACGCCGTTGGCCGACCGCGAGCCGTAGGCGGCGGCGGAGGTGGCATCCTTGAGAACATCGTACGAGGCGATGTCGTTTGGGTTAATGTCCCTCAGGCTTCCCATGTAGATTGTGCCGTCGAGCACAATCAGCGGGTCGTTGGAGCCGGAGATAGACTTTTGCCCGCGCAGCTGCATGGACGGCGTTCCGCCGGCCGAGTTCGTTGCGCCGATATCCAAGCCTGTCACATTGCCCTTGATGGATTCAAGCGCATTCATGTTCGCCGCCAGCGCAACGGGTGAGTTCTCCAACCGGACGGAGGCCACCGAGCCGGTGAAGTCCTGCCGTCGGGCTGTACCATACCCAATAACAATGACCTCATCCAGCGCTCGGTTGTCTTCCACCAGCGTGATTTGCAGCGCCGTCTGCGCTCCCACGACAACCTCCTGCGTCACGCTGCCGACGTAGGATACCAGCAGCACGGCGTTGTCTCCGACGGTCAGGCTAAACCTCCCTTCCACGTCGGCGATGATACCGTTTGCAGTTCCCTTCTCGACGACACTTGCACCGGCAACAGCCTCGCCACGAGCGTCCGTCACCGTACCATTCACCCTGTTCTGCGCAACGGCAGCGAGTGAGCCACTGAGGATACATAACAGCAGGCATAGCGCTTTGCGCCACCTACTTCCTCTCTTTAATAAAACAAACACTTTTTTCCCCATAATTAATTATATAAATAAGTAAAACAAACAAAAAAGCCCCCGACACACGCTTCCGACAAGGGTCGAATGCGTACGCCGAAGGCATAGCTATATTTTTGGCCGGAAAAGACCGGAAAAATACTTCACGAAAAAAATGTCATACTCGAACGTCGCTACCTCTACGCCTGTGCAGGCGTAGCCGCTGTAGCTGCCGTGCTCGCCGCAGGCGTTGCTGCTGCCGCGGCGCGGCGCAAAAGCGGCGCTCCAACAGAAAGTGAAAATTATTAAATTAAGGACATCTGCACTTTTTTTGTCTTTTTTATTAGAATAACATGCAGCACACCACGGCTTATAGCCATAGCAAAAAATGAGGTGGGACACCCTTTCCCGCAGAAAGAAAATGTCCCACCTCTTGTATATATCAAGAACTTGTCGTAAATTAATCGCGCGCGCGTGCGCGGTAGTTATTGTGTGTGTGTGTGTGTGTGTGTGTG
>JAIRXY010000034.1 GCA_031268055.1 Prevotellaceae bacterium
ATCTGGCAGCAGCAGCAGCAGCAGCAGCAGCAGCTCCTCATCAAGCTCGTCGGGCGGCAACAACGCCATTCAGAAAAACCAGAATTGCACCAGCAATTCAAGAGCCTACAATGGCTATGCAGACAACATCCGCAACATCATAAATAACGTGAGGGGTGTTGACGCAAGCGACGTGCGGCAGGTACAGAATATTCAGGACAAAATGCGGCGGCTGCGGCAGAGCGCCACGGGCTGTAACAACTCGGTGAGCAGCATGGAGAAGGTAAAAGTGAGGGTGAAAAAGTAGGAAAAAATCAAAGCGGCTCTCTGTACCTCCTCTGTGTTTCTCTGTGTAGTAATTATTGAATGGTACAGAGGTAACACATACCAAAACGACCCCTCATAGGATTTGAAACCCTGTGAGGGTTTTTTACGCGACGTATTTAATCTTATGCTGCTTTGCTCCGGATGGATACATGCCCCCCGAAGAATTTCGCGCGAAGTCTACAGCAAGTCTGGTAAAAATACTAAATGAGCATTGAAATTATATTCTTGCAGCCGCGCTAATTAATAGCCGATTTTGGGACGACCATCAGGCGCATATCCGGCACGTCCACGATTTCCTGAATTGTGGAGTATCCTGCAAGCCCACGTGCGCGGGCAATGGCGTTCAGCGCAACCTTGATGTATTCAGGGTCGCCATCGGCCAACTCCGCGTTCAGGTAATCGGCCATTTGTTTTTCGCTTTTCAGATAGCGCGCCGCGTCAAAATCGCGAACTTTTGGATTGTTTTTCATTTTCAGACCTCTTTCGCTAATTCTAAAGTCAACTTTGCAATGAGGCATACCTACAGCATTTTTCTCATCCTGAAAAAGACCAGAATGATGCCCACGCTTAAAACCATGAGCATGAGGGCAAAGGGATAGCCAAAGCGCCATGTAAGTTCCGGCATGGCGTGAAAGTTCATGCCGTAAATGCTGCTGATGAGCGTTGGCGGCATGAACACCACCGTGGCTACGGTGAAAATCTTTATAACCTTGTTCTGTTCAAGCGAGATAAGACCCATAACTGTATCCTGCAAAAATTCGAGCCGCTCAAAGGCAAAGTCGGCATAGCTGACGAGCGAGCTGATGTCCTTGATGATAATGTTGAGCTTGGGCGTAGTATCGCTCGGGAAGCGGTCGCTCTTGAGTATGCTGCTCACCACCCGCTGCTTGTCAATAATGCTTTCGCGCATCATCATTGTATTTTCCTGTAGCCTATTGATTGTCAGCAGCAGCTTGCTGTCGAGGCGAATTTCGGATTTGTCCTCAAAGGGCTGCTTGTTGATAATGGTAACCTCCTTTGCCAACGCCTCCAGCATATCGGCGTCAATGTCTATGCGGCTTTCGAGGATGGATACCATGACGTGAAAGCAGGTAGGGTAAAGCCGGTGGTTGGCGTAGAGCCGCCGGATGGTTTCGTTGAACGCCCTTAGCCCAAGCGGACGAATGGAAACCAGCACCCCTTCGCACAAGATAAACGACACCTGCTCCGACGAGAGCTCATGCTCCTTGTTGGCCAGCAAAAACGAGGTGTTGGCGTAAAGCGTATTCTCGGTTTCGTAGTAGCGCGAGCTGCTTTCTATTTCCTCTGCCTGCTGCTGGGTTTGCAGGTTGATGTTCAGAAACTCCTCGACCATGCCACGCTCTTCGGCTGTGGGAGATATCATATCTATCCACAGCACCTCGTCGTAGCTCAGCTCGTTGAGCTGCGCCAAGCTGGTGCTGCTGGTAATGCGGCTATTTTCTTTGATATAGTAATTTACCATTTTCCGAATTTCTGATTTCAAGGTTTAACATTCAGCGTGGAGAAGTGAGGTGTAGGCGCACTAAGCAGCGAAGCCTCTACCGCTCTCCTAAATACCGCTTTAACTTCTCAACAAATAGCTCCATTCCCTCTCTTTTTGCGCCATCAAGCGGGTAGCTGATGTTATTCGTAAGGTAGGCGGCAACATCAACATCGGGGTAGCGCGCCTGCGCCTCGCCGCAGACTTCGTCAATATGGCCTACGCCCAGCTGCAAAGCTTCGTTGAGCGCAGCAACGGTGGCCGCAGGGACTTCTTTTTTGGCTACCCATGCAGCAAATACAAACGGCTTTCCGGTGTAGGCTATCCACGCTTGCGCAAGGTCGTATATGCAGGTAAAGCGCCTACGCGCGGCAAAGGTTTTGTCGCCAATCAGGAGGTACCCTACCCCACCCTCAACTTTTTCCGTATCTTCATAGCGCTCAAGCATTTTGAAGCGTGGAGAGATGCGCCAATGCTCACTCGCCAGCAGCTGCACCAAGACGACCGATGTTCGCGAATGTGCATCTAAGTATATGGTATGCAGCTGCTCCAGCGGTTCGCGGGCAAATACGGCTACCGAAGCCACCTCGCTCGCTGCGCCAATGCAGTAGTCGGTTACTATTTTAAAATCGGAGCTTTGAGGGATTGCCGCCACCGGCGTGAGCGCAATATCAGCTTGTCCGGAGAGCAATTTTTGAGCGCCAACGGCGGGAACATCCAGCGATAGCTCTACACTTTCGATGAAAGGAGAATGCTGAAGTCCATAAATAAAAGGCGCTGCGTTGAGGTATGCTACAGCAGAAATTTTCACCCTCATTATCTGGCTTAACTTTTTGTGAATTAATACTTTAAATTTATCCCGAAGGCATAGGCTGATGCTTTGTTTATGCCTGCAAAAGTAGTTTTTTTAATTCAGAACGAGAAATTAAGATGGGAAATTGCATGAAATTAACAAAAATGCTATCTTTGCGCTTTGTTTCTCTCAGAAGATATACATCAACAATATTAAAAATTCTCAAACAAAATGGCGATTTTAAACGAATGTAGCAACATTGTGATTCGCTTTTCCGGCGATTCGGGCGACGGTATGCAGCTTACCGGAACGCTCTTTTCGGACACCTCTGCGCTGCTGGGATACAGCGTATCCACCTTTCCCGATTACCCCGCAGAGATACGCGCACCGCAGGGTACGGTAGCTGGCGTGTCGGGTTTTCAGGTGCACTTTGGCACTACTGCCGTCAACACCCCCGGCGACTACTGCGACGTGCTGGTGGCAATGAACCCCGCAGCACTCAAGGCCAACGCCAAGTGGATGAAAAAGGATGCCACCGCCATCCTTGACGCTGATGCCTTTGATGAGGTACACCTGAAAAAAGCAGGATTTGCCACCAGCGACCCCGTGGCCGAGCTAAAGCTGGAGGGTTACAGCATCATCTGGGCGCCCATAACCTCGCTGACCAAAGCCGCGCTGAAAGATTCGGGCGCCGACACAAAAACCATTGTGCGCTGCAAGAATATGTTTGCGCTGGGCATTTGCTACTACCTGTTTAACCTGCCGCCGGAGCATACCGAAGCTTACTTTGCGAGCAAGTTCAAGAAAAAGCCGGCGCTCATAGAAATCAACAGGACTGTGCTCAAAGGCGGCTACAACTACGCCGCCAATACGCACGCTTTTGCCAACACCTACAAGGTTGCCCCGGGGCAGCTGGACAAGGGTACCTACCGCATCATCAACGGCAACGTGGCCACCGCGTGGGGGCTGATAGCCGCTGCCGAAAAATCGGGGCTGACGCTCTTTTGCGGCTCCTACCCTATTACCCCTGCCACAGGCATCCTCGAGGAGCTGGCAGCACGAAAAGACTTGGGCGTAAAAACGCTGCAAGCCGAAGACGAAATTGCCGGCATCTGCACAGCCATAGGCGCCTCGTTTGCAGGCAACCTTGCCGTAACTACCACCTCTGGCCCCGGGCTTGCGCTCAAGGGCGAAGCCCTTGGCCTTGCTATCATGGCAGAGCTGCCGCTGGTGGTGGTGGACGTGCAGCGCAGCGGCCCCTCTACCGGCTTGCCCACCAAAACGGAGCAGTCGGATTTAATGCAGGCGCTCTACGGTCGGCATGGCGAAAGCCCGGCGGTGGTAATGGCGGCCTCCTCGCCGTCGGATTGCTTCAGCGCTGCATTTTGGGCGGCAAAAATTGCCGTGGAGCACATGACGCCTGTTGTGCTGCTCACCGACGGCTACATTGCCAACGGCTCAGAGCCTTGGAAAATCCCAAGCATGAAAGATTATCCGGCTATTGTACCTCCCATTGCTCCCCAAAGCGAAGCTTACCTGCCCTACCAGCGCGATGCGCAGCGGCTGGCAAGGCGCTGGGGTATTCCCGGCACAAAAGGGCAGGAGCACCGCGTGGGAGGGCTGGAAAAAGACGCGCTCAAGGGCAGCATATCGCACGACCCCGAAAACCACCAAAAAATGACCGATTTACGGGCAGCAAAAGTGGCCAAAGTTGCCGACTTTATCCCAGACCTTGAGGTGGTGGGCGATGCTTCGGGCGACCTGCTTGTAGTTGGCTGGGGAGGCACGTATGGACACCTTTTGTCGGCGGTGACGCAGCTACAGTCAAGCGGCAAAAAGATTAGCCTTGCGCACTTCAGCTACCTCAACCCGCTGCCCAAAAATACAGAGGAGGTCTTGAGCCGATTCAAAAATGTGATAGCTTGTGAGCTCAACATGGGGCAATTCGCCAACCTGCTGCGCATGGAGCTGCCGCATATTTCCGTACAGCAGTACAACAAAGTACAGGGGCTGCCGTTTACGGTGAGCGAGCTGGTACAGAAATTCAACGAGCTGCTGGGAATTTGAAAATAATTTTTCGCAAAACGAGGCTGTTCAACTTTACGTTATCAAAATGGCTTTTTGAGCAGCTTCGTTTTTTTCTGCATTTTGCTTCAATGCACTTGAAAAATGAGTATTTTTGTATACTCAAAGATGATATAAAGCAAACAGAAACAATCTTGGGTTATGCCCTATTTTAATTGTCATCCTTGATTCGCATTATTAAACGAAAAACGTCCCGTAACAACCGATTTTGCCCTATTCATGGAAGCAACTTTGGAAGTACAAAGATATATGCTGGTCGGAATGTAAGCCGATTATAACCTGCAAATAGCGAAGTAAGACAAGTCCACCCTTGACCGCCTTGCCCCAATGTGCAAAGCTGTTGCCGTACTTTGATTGCCTGCTTTGCGCCTTTACCTCCGTACAACGCCGCAGCATCGCTATCAAGAGCTACACCCTAATTGCGCCGCAAGCTCAAGGTTTTTTCCTCCCGTCGTTCGTTGCAATCAAATCCCAAAGCTGATGCCCCCAACATACTCGTAAATACCGCTCAGCAGGCCAACGAGCAGTATGCCGACGGTGCACAAAGTTAAGCTCAGCCTGATGTATCCGCCGGAGCGTATTTTGCTAACGGCCGATTCTTCGGCAGGGTTGATGAACATAGCCCGTATAATCAGCAGGTAGTAGAAAAGCGAAATTACGGTGTTGACCAGCGCAAGGAACACGAGGAGGTACTCGCCCTGCTCTGCCGCCGCCGCAAAGATAAAGAACTTGCTGAAGAAGCCTGCAAACGGCGGAATACCCGCCAAGGAAAATACGGCAAGCGTCATTACAAACGTCAGCTTGGGGTTGGAGCGGAACAGCCCGTTGTAGGCGGTAATATCCGTGCGCCCCGATTCGTTTTCCACCGCCGATATTACGCCAAAAGCGGCAAGGTTGGAGAAAAGGTATACCAGCACAAAGTATACGGTGGCCGTCATGCCCTGCGCCGTGCCGCCCATTACGCCCAGCAGGATGAAGCCTGCCTGCGAGATGGACGAAAAGGCAAAAAATCGCTTGATGTCCTTTTGCCCAATGGCAAACAGGTTGCCCAGCACAATGGTGAGCAGCGACAGCCCCCACAGCAGGTGGTGCCACACCTCCGACAGCGCGCCAAACACCTGCCACAGCGTGAATACCAGCGCAAACACAGCCGCGCCTTTTGACACTACCGACAGGTAAGCTGTAACGCTTGTGGGAGCGCCCTCGTACACATCGGCTGTCCACAGGTGAAAGGGTACAACGGAGATTTTGAACGCCAGCCCTACAAAGAACAGCACAAAGCCCAGCACCGCTATCGGCGCAACGTCAACAAGGCTTTGCATGTCGGCAAAGTACATGCTTCCGGTTGCGCCGTACAGGAACGACAGCCCAAAGAGCATAATGCCGGACGACAAGGCTGCCAGCAGAATGTACTTCGCGCCTGCCTCGGCCGATTTTTCCTTGTACTTGTCAAACGCAGCAAGGCACGCCATAGGCAGCGAGGCCATTTCGATGCCTATGTAGAGCAGCATGAAGCTTCCCGCCGAAACCATAAAGTTCATCCCCAGCAAGGTAGAGAGGATAATGGCGTAAAATTCGCCCTGCCTGCTTTTCGATACGCGCAGCCACCGCTCTGCCTGCATGAGCACAACAAAAGTACCAATGCTCAGGATATTTTTCATCAGCACGGTGAGCGGAGAGGTTACGTACATGCCGCCAAAGGCGCTGCCAGAGTCGGCAGGAGCAAAGCCAAGGGCTGTATGCAGCCCAAACAGCGCGCACGCCACCAAATGAAAATACGCCTTGCCCCGCCCGGAGGACAACATATCGTACATAAATAGAACAAGAAATACAGCCATCAGGCTAATCTCTTGACGTAGAAGAAGAAAATCGCTAAAAAATGACATAATATTTATTTTATATAGTAATTTCAGATTTTGCAACCACTAAAGTCGCATAAGCATCACAAAATTTTCGGTAGCTCTGCCGCCATTTCTTCTGCACTTTGGCTGGATTCCCATGCGCCACAAAGCTTGTAAAAATCCTCGTCGGTAACCGATGGCATGGTGGGTGGCGTGGTTATGGGAAACGCTATAATTTCAACCGTTTGACCATACCATTCGCGCGGAATCCTGACGAGAGTGGTGTGGTCGTGCTCTGTGGGTTTGAATATTTGCCTGTACATTTTTTTTCTTTATATTTTTATTATGTTTTCCTACGTGCAAAAGTAAGGAAAAAATAAATTGTGAACTAAAAAACGCTATTTTCGTTTTGCAGTAAGGTAATCAAAGCCTGCGACAGAAAAAGCCAATCAACTTATAGTCGTCAAAACCATGTTGCTTAATAATTTTGTCAATTTGCAGTCCGTACCGGTGGCCGCTATAAATCAACGTCTACTGCTACTGCTTCATTTGCATAACGCGCTACTATAGAGTACGTATAAGGCCTCCGTCAACTCTGTACTCGCCGCCGGTGATGTAGGAGGCATTGCTCGATACAAGAAACGCAACCAGCTCCGCAACCTCGGAGGGGCGTGCGGGGCGACCCAAAGGAATACCACCCAACGAGTCCATTATCGCTTGGCGAGCGTCTTCGATTGCTACCCCTGAGTTTTCGGACATTTTTTCAATAATCCGCGCTGACGAACAGGTTTCGGTAAAACCCGGAACAACGCAGTTAACCCTGATTCCGCTTGGCGCATACTGCGTCGCAAGCCCTTTGCTGTAATTTGCAAGCGCTGCTTTGGCCGCCGAATACGCTATCTT
>JAIRXY010000064.1 GCA_031268055.1 Prevotellaceae bacterium
CAAATTCCAACTTTTTGATAACGTAATTTATAGCCGAGCATAGTATATATATCACTGAATAACAATTAGTAACATATTTGCAGTGAAAAAAGTGATAAAGTCAGGAAAAAAATCATAGTTCAGACAAGTGGTAGCAAGTGATAGCAAGAGGATTTCATTCAAAATTCAAAATTTCCCTCAACTCGTTTGTAGGTTGAGGGATGATACATGGCGTACACGCGGAGATGACAATACACGCGGAGACGTGGCAAATTCTGTAAATTCTGTCAAAATCCTGATTTAGGCAATTCGCAAAAAGAGGATTTAGTCCAAAATTCAAAAATTTTTTACCCTCTCCTTACCAAATTTTCCTTATCTTTGCGGCTTGGCAACCGGTGCAACGAAAAGCTGCCGCTTGCAGTTGCTTCGCACGAAAGCTTCCCTGCACGACGATTGCCGTATTTTTGGAGCAGCACACTTTTTTTTACATTACCACAAAATTATGAGCATTGACATTTCAGAGCAGGAGCTTGTGCGCCGCCAATCGCTGGAAAAAATTCGCGAGATGGGCGTGAATCCATACCCCGCCGAGGGGTTTGACGTTAACGCTGGCAGCGCGCAGGTGACGCAAGGGTATTCTCCCGAAAAAAATAATTTTCAGGATGTGCGCATTGCGGGTCGCATTATGAGCCGCCGCATCATGGGCAGCGCCTCGTTTTTTGAGCTACAGGACGAGCAGGGGCGCATCCAAGTTTACGTGCGCCGCGACGATATTTGCCCCGCCGGTGACGAGGAAAAAAAGAGCTACAACACGCTGTTCAAAAAGCTGCTTGATATTGGCGATATCGTAGGCGTAAAGGGCTATGCGTTTATTACCCAGACGGGCGAGCTCTCCATACACGCCAAGGAGCTGAAGCTGCTGTCGAAGTCCATTCGTCCGCTGCCCATTGTGAAGGAGAAGGATGGGCAGGTGTACGACGCTTTTACCGACCCTGAAAAGCGCTACCGCGAGCGGTACGTGGACTTGGTGGTAAATCCGCATGTGCGCGACGTTTTCGTGAAGCGCACCAAGCTTATTGGCTCCATGCGGGAGTTTTTGAACGCGCAAGGCCTGCTGGAGGTCGAAACGCCCATCCTGCAACCGCTGTACGGCGGCGCTGCCGCGCGCCCCTTCAAAACGTACCACAATACGCTGGACATGACGCTCTACCTCCGGATAGCAAACGAGCTATACCTCAAGAGGCTGATAGTTGGCGGGTTTTCGGGCGTGTATGAGTTTGCCAAGGATTTCCGCAACGAAGGGATGGATAGATTCCACAACCCCGAATTTACGCAAATGGAGATGTACGTGGCCTACAAGGACTACCGGTGGATGATGGATACCGTAGAGGCAATGGTAGAAAAAATTGCGCTGGATTTGCATGGTACCACAGAGGTGCAGGTGGGGGATAACGTTATCAACTTTAAGCGCCCGTGGAAGCGCTACACCATGTTTGAGGCCATTGAGCGCTTTACCGGCGTTGACGTCTCCGGCATGGACGAGGACGCGCTGCGCGAAGCGGCAACGAAGCTGGGCGTAACGCCGGACGCGTCGATGGGTAAGGGGAAGCTGATTGACGAAATTTTTGGCGAATGCTGCGAGGCAAAGCTCATACAACCTACCTTCATCACCGATTACCCGATAGAGATGTCGCCGTTAGCAAAGAGGCACCGCGATAACCCCGATTTGGTGGAGCGCTTTGAGGCGAGCTGCAACGGCAAAGAAATTTGCAACGCCTACAGCGAGCTCAACGACCCTATTGACCAGCGCAACCGCTTTGAGGAGCAGCTGCTGCTTGCCAAGCGCGGCGACGAGGAGGCAATGCTGCTGGACGAAGATTTTTTGCGCGCCATAGAGTACGGCATGCCGCCCACGGCGGGTTTGGGCATTGGCATCGACCGTCTTGCCATGATTATGACCGGCTCGGCCTCAATACAGGATGTGCTGTTGTTTCCGCAAATGCGGCCGGAGAAAAAAGCGGCAAAGGACGATGCCGAAGCTTACGTTGCCTTGGGCGTGCCGGAGGAGTGGATTCCGGTGATACAAAAGATGGGCTACCTGACCGTAGAGGCAATGCAGAAAGTATCGCACGGCAAGTTGTTCAACGACCTGTGCGGAATGAACAAAAAGCACAAAATGGGGCTTACCAACCCCAGCGCAGACGATGTGAAGCGTTGGGTGGAAAAATAATCCCTAATCACAACCCTAACAGGGTTATAAACCCTGTTAGGGTTAGGAGGGGGGAGGGTTAAGGTTGGTTGAGGGTTAAGAGGGTTATTTACCTAAGCTAATAGCAGCAGGGCTTTCACCACTTTCACGGCTCCGTCGATAAAAGCCAGCGCGCCAAGCAAAAGGATAATACCGCCTGACACCTTGTTGATCCACCACATTTGCCGCAGCTTGAAGTGTTTGCGGTAGTGCGATACGGTGGAGGACAAAAAGAACCACCACGATAGCGCTCCCGTTAGCACCGCCAGCGCCACCAGAATCGTAGGCCACACGCCGCTTACGCTCACCTTAAATAGCCCCATCAAAAACAGCACCGGCAGAATGTTGATGGGGTTGATGGTGAGCAAAAAAAGCGAAATCAGCGCTTTGCCCAAGCTGCCCTGCTGCTGCTTTCCGCGCGCGCGCAGCTGCTTCACGGGGTTGGTGAGCATAATCTTGACGCCTACCGCTATCACCACAACGCCCACCAGCAGCTGTAGCATATTCTCCTTGTTGGCTATCCACTCCTCTACCACCGACAGGCTAAGCACGGCAACCACCGCAAACGATGTGTCGGCAAAGGCAACCCCCATGCCGGAAAAAAAGCCGGCTCGCCGCCCGCGGTTGAGCGTTCGCTGAATGCACAGCACCCCTGCCGGACCCATCGGCACCGAGGCCAGCAGCCCCACCAAAATGCCTTTTATGATAAGAATGAAGAAAAGCAACTTAGTATAGTTTTACAGCTTTATATTAATCCCAAAATGTTCATTAAAATTTCACGCGCCAAGCGTAGGTGTTATATGATACCTAATTTTTGTCTTTGCAGGAGAATTAACGCAAAATCGCCAACTCCTCTACTTTTCAAAAGATTTTCCGGCTAGCTCGTAATCTGTAGGGAAAATAGGATTCTCTATACGGCCACGCCTAAAGTACTCAGCATTGCTAATTATGTATCATGGCAAACGCATGAAAAAACGTCGGTATGCACTTCCTGTATGGCGACAGCAAAACGCTGTAAGCGTTTCCTGTGAATAACCCCCAGATTCATCTGGGGGTAACGCAAGCGCTATGCTACAACCCAGAAGTCCGTAGGACTTTCCCTACATGTTGGGCAACGCCTGAACCGCTGTAGAAGCATCGCATACGCCGCTTTCATGGGGCAACGCTTACAGCGTTTTGCGCCCTATTTTCGCCCCCTCCCCCCAGATTCACAGGAAACGCTTACAGCGTTTTGCTGTAGCTAAATAGGAAATGCATATAGACATTTTTTCGTGCGTTTGCCCTAATTATGTATAGACTTCTATCAAATGCTATATTGATTATCAATCAGTTATTTTTTATAGAATGCTCAATATCTATACTAAATTAGCAATGCCTTATTTTGCATCCCTTTAATAGTGCAAAATTTTTGTGAACATTAGAGGATACAAAAGTAGCAATTGTTTGCAGATTACGAAAGGGGTATGCCTAAAAAAAGTTGGCGGCAGAATGTAACCTGCTATTCGTGATATTTCTTATCTTTGCGAAAATAAAAAAACAATACACACATGCGTCGACATTTGCTGCTAACTTTGCTAAGCGCGCTGCTGCTTAGCCTTCCTTGGTACGAGAGCTTTTCGGGTTTGCTGCTGCTGGTAGCTTTTGTTCCGCTGCTCATGGTGGAGCACGATTTTGCCAAGAGCAACCGGCGGGGCTTTTGGAAGTACGCGTGGCTTTGCCTGCTGCTTTGGAACGCGGCTACCACGTGGTGGATATGCAACGCGACCTTTTTTGGCATGGTGGGCGCTTTTATCGGCAACTCTGTACAGATGCTGCTGGTGGTATGGCTGTTTCACGTCATCAAGAAGCGCGCGGGCAGCGCCGTTGGCTATGCGGCTTTTGTGGCGCTTTGGCTGGCGTGGGAGTGGTTTTACTTCGACGCCGAAATCACGTGGCCTTGGCTAACGCTGGGCAACGGGCTTGCCAAGGACGTTAAGCTGGTGCAGTGGTACGAGCTTACGGGGGCGCTGGGCGGGTCGCTGTGGATACTGCTAAGTAATCTGCTGGTGTTTTTTATTTTGCAAAAGCAGCAGGCAGACCTTCTAAATTTCCGCGCGGCGAAGGTAGAAAAAATGCTGCTCGCGGCGCTGGTTGCTGCGCCGTGCTGCTGCTCGCTCGTGCGCTTCTACACCTACAGGGAGGCTGAAAATCCGTGCCGCGTTGCCATTTTGCAGCCCAACATCGACCCGTTCAACGATAAGTTTGGCGGCATGAGCGCAGAAGAGCAGCAGCGTGTGATTTTTGCGCAGGCCGCGAGCGTGGCCACCGACAGCGCCGACTACGTGATTGCCCCCGAGACAGCGCTGGAAAATATGCTGTGGGAAAATAGCATTGAGCAGAACAGCCTAATGCTGCGCTTAAAGTCGTTTTGCGCACAGCGACCTAACGTTAGCTTTGTCACCGGCGCCACAACCTACTACCTCTATGGCGAGGACGAAGACGCTCCGCCAACGTCGCGCCTCATGAAAAATTCCAGCCGGCGCTACGACGTGTACAACGCGGCGCTGCAAGCCGACAGCAGCGGCCGCGTGCTGCGCTACCACAAGTCGAAGCTGGTGGTGGGCGTAGAAATGCTCCCGTACCCCAAATACCTGAACAAAATTATAGGCCGGTTTGCCATCAGCTTGGGGGGTACTTCCGGAGGGTTGGGCACGCAAAAAGAGCGGGTAGCGTTTACCTCAAGCAACCGGAAGTTCAAGGCCGGCGTTGCCATTTGCTACGAATCTATTTTTGGGCAGTTCTATACCGAGTACATCAAAAAGGGCGCTAACGTAATGATGATTATTACCAACGACGGATGGTGGCGCGATACCCCTGGCCATCGGCAGCACCTGCGCTACGCCAGCCTTCGCGCCATCGAAACGCGGCGCAGCATAGCCCGCTCAGCGAATACCGGCATATCGGCAATCGTCAACCAGCGGGGCGAAATTGTGCAGCGAACGTCGTGGTGGACGCGCGATACGCTATCCGGCACAATCAACGCCAACGAGCACATAACGCCCTACGTGAAGCATGGCGACATAGTTGGGCGCGCGGCGGGTATCGCTACGCTGCTGATACTTCTCTATACGCTGGTAGTAAGATGCTGTAAGCCAAAACCCAAAACCCAAAACCCAAAACCCAAAACCCAAAACCCAAAATTAACCCTAACAAGGTTTAAAACCCTGTTAGGGTTATAGTTAAGGTTAAGATTCAACCCATTCGCGGGTTGTCGCCCAGCATGAATCGGCGCGGTTGTAGAGACGCAGCGCTGCCACGCCTCTTGGCTACCGAATTTTCTTCATGCTTTTTTTACGTCGAGTTCAGGTTAATATATAGTGAAAGTTCAACATAAACTAATATTTGCTATATTTGTAGCGATAATACTACTCTGTGAAAAAACAATGAAAGAAGCAATGGAAGAGGCGATAGAAGAAACAACGATAGGAGCGAGGTTAAACCCGCTTAACGACTACCTGTTCATGAAGTACATGGGCGAGAAGGGCGATGAGGAGCAGCTCGCGGCCTTTCTCAGCGTTGTTTTGCAAAAGACAGGCAGGCACGGCATTAAGTCGATAGAAATTGTCGAAAACAAGGCCATGTCCGCCGAAATAATAGGCGACAAGTCCAGCATTCTGGACGTACGGGCAACCTTAGACGACGGCACGAAGGTAAACATTGAAGTCCAGCTCCGCAACCTGTACAACATGGACAGGCGGAGCCTGTTCTACTGGAGCCGCGAGTACACCCGCGGCATTAGCGCCGGGCAGGACTACGAGAAGCTGCCGAACGTTATAGCCATCAACATTATTAACTTCAACCTTGTTAATATTGACGCGGTGCACACCAGCTTTCACCTGTGGGAAGACCACCACAAAGACTGCCTGCTCACGGACGCGCTGGAGGTGCACTTCATCGACATGGTAAGGTT
>JAIRXY010000074.1 GCA_031268055.1 Prevotellaceae bacterium
CCCGACGTGGCAGCGCCGCGTTTCTACAGCAAGCCACGCCGCGCGCCATTCAATAAATTGGGGGCGATGGCAAAATCCTGCCAATCCAAAAATCCTGTAAATCATGATTCAGACAAATAAAGTAGGATAAAATCTTAGCTCAATGGCGTTGTTGGGCGCTTTGAAGGGAGCTCTTCGTAGTCTACGTATTCGCCCACGCCGTCGGGGATGATTTGTTCGGGGTTTGCGGGTTGCTCCTGCTGCTCTGTGCTGCTGCTCTCGTAGCTATGGCTAAAGGCATCGGCATCCATTCCGAATCGCTTTGCCATGCGCCTCAAGAAGAAGCGGAGCAAATATTTTCCGAAGTGGCGCAAAAAAAATCCTGCAATGAGGATAAACAAAAGTATGCTTACAATGGCTTCCAAAATACCCTATTTTTTTAATTAGGAATTACGAATTAGGAATTACGAATACAGGATTGCCGACATCGCTCTTTACTCCTAATTATTTTCTCATCCGTGCTCTTTATTCGTAATAATATCATCTTGCTCTTTATTCGTAATTCCTAATTCCTAATTCATTTGGCGTTTATGTTGAAGCACGTGAGAAATCCGTTTTCGTCGCACGTCAGCACGTTGTAGGAGCTTGGGCTGTTGTGCAGGTTATCCACCAGCAGCGGCGCTACGGCGCTGCGCGGAAATCCGCTCTGCATGTCGCCGTTTTCGTCCAGCAGGTAAACCTTTTGCTCGCTCTCCATGTATACGCCGTACAGGTTGAGGCCGGGCAGCGGCGTAAACCTCTGCGGCGCTACGTGCAGCGGGTAGCTAAAGGTGTGCGAAAACTTCAGCTTCAGGTTGGGCTCGTATACGCGCAGCTCCTTCTCGTCCGCCACGGCGTAGGTTGCTGCGCCGGGCTTGCCGAAGCAGCGGAAAAAATGGTGCTCGCTGGGTTTGGGCTTTAGCGCTACGCGCTCCACGTTGCCGTCAAAGTAGACGTACGCCAGCTCGCCGGCGGTGGTAGTGGTGACCATGCGCACCACATTGCCGTCGGGGTCGGTCTCGGTGGCAATGCTGCTGTTGTAGGCTGGCGTAACGTTCTCCCGAAGGTGCGCCAACTCTTTTCCCTTGCGATTCAGGATGTAGATGTTGCGGTTGTCGGCCACCACAATGTAGTCCTTGCCCTTGATGCGGATGTGCTGCACCGGCTGGGCAATGGCGCCGAACGAAAGCGCAGGGTCGAAGCCGGTAAGCGGCTTGCCAACGCGCTCGTAGGGGCGAATTTTTCCATCCTTGCAGGGCACAAAGTAGCGGTACTCGCGCGAGTGGTCGTAGTCAAAAACGGCAACGGGAGCCGAGGCCGACGACTTTAGGTTGATGGGGAAGTTGTCGACGTTGCGCCCCAAGCGGTCAACGATGTAGAGCTTGGTTTTGGTGTTGAACAGCAGCTGCAGCTTATTATTTTTCAGGTAGTCAACCTGCTGCACATGCCCCATGATGGGCTCGCCTATCGACTTTTTCCACAGCAAAACGCCTTGGTTGTCGAACAGGTAGAGCGTATTTTGAATATCCTGCGCCAGAATTTCTTTTTGCTTTGTGCTGTGGTTTATCACCACCCAAGGCGCCATCTGCAAGGGCGCTTCGAGCTTTACCTCAAAATCCGACGTCATGCCATGCGAATGTTGCTTTTCCTCAACCTTTGAGGCCGTTTTTAGAAAAGCGTTGCAGTATACCTTATCGCTCATGGCGCGCAGCTGTAGGCCTATGCACTGAAACGCGGCAACCATTGGCGATTTGCTCATGGCGCTTTGCAGCGAAGGCCTGAGCAGGCTCAGCGCCACGGCATCGGCCTTTGAGGGGTTTACGTAGATGAGCATGTTGGATTCGGTGGCCGTATAGTCGCTAAGGTTTACGGTTTGCGAAAGCGTTTTTTTGAGCAGCGCCAGGAGCGCAAAATCTTTTATGGCGGCAAGCGATGAGGAGTAGATAAGGTAGTCGCCAATGAAGGTAAGGTAGGTATCCTCGCACTGCGCAAACAAGCTGCCCTGTAGCGCGGCAATGAGACCCGGCGCGGGGTTGCGGTATACGGTGAGCGGCTCGTTGTTGCTCATTTTTTCTGTTATCACGTAGCTGTCCACCGGCTTTTCCTCGGCGCTGGCAGCGTAGGCAATTCCGGCTTTTATGGCATTGCGCGCAGCGTCGGCGTTGCTTGATTTTACCGCCAGGAACCACGTGGATTTCGCCTCCAAGTTGGTGATGGGTACCCGCGCAAGCGTGAGCTCGGAAGGGTGCAGATTGCAAAAAAAGGTAACCGCGTCTACGCCTGCCTGCCTGTGGAGCAGGGCTAACTTCTCTTTGCGTTGCGCGTTGCCGGATTGCTGATGCTCGCGAAATTTGTTGTAGTCCAGCGCCAGCTGCTTTGCGCCGGTTACTCCGATGCACAGCGCGCCGTCGGTGGTGCGCGGGAGAATGTCGAAGCTGGTGAGTTTTTTGCTGCTCTGGTTGGATAAAATGGAGAAGTAGGAGCTTTGAAAATTCTCGGAAAATAAAAATCCGTTGAGCAGCACAGCGTCGGAATGCAGCGCGGCATCGAGCACCGCAAAGCTGCCCAGCTGCTTCAAAAAGTTCAGCGGCTTGGCGTAGCTTCCGTCCAAGTAAATCTCCAGCAGGCGCGGGAGCTGCTGGTGGTTGATGTACAGGTTGGCATCCTCGTGCGCCCCTGCCGTTTGCGCGGCCTGCACAAACGCTTGGTCGTCGGCCAGCGACGCCGGCGACTTTGCCTGCCGTATAGCCATCTCCACCAGCACGCGCGAGGCGCTCACCACCAGCACGCGGCGCACCGTTGCGGCGTGAAACACCTCTACTTTTTCGCGCCGGAAAGTGAGTATTTTCTCGTCGTCGTATGGCTGCTCCAGCACGTTGTAGCCGTCTGATTCCAGCAGCGGCACAATTTGCTTTACGTTGTTCAGGTAAAGGTTGTCGGGCAGGTTGAGCGAGTAAAGAAAGGATAAATCTTTGCTGAACACGTGCGCCGAAATCCAGATGGGCTGCTGGCTAAGGTCGCCCACAACGGCGTTTTTTCCGGCCATCGTATCCACTATGTACTGTAGCCGGTGGCTCAGCTCTCCGGCGGCGGCGTCGCTGCGCGCCAGCAGCGCCAGCTCGGTTGTGGAGGTCATCTTGCGGGTAAGCTTGTTAAGGTCGTTCACGCGAACGGCAAATGCAGCGTTGGCAGGAATGGCGCGCATGGCATCCATGCTGTGCTTTTTTTCGCCCTCGCGAATAAAAAAGTAAAGCCACACCCCCAAGCACAGCGCCGCCAAGAGAAGCGCCGTGAAGACAACCTTGTTGCTAAAAAATTGAGCCCACTTACCCATACGTAAATTAGCGGCCTCCCTTACTCTACTCTACCACACTCCCACCTTGTGGTGAGAATGTTTGTAAAGGATTTGCCGTTGACAATTAAAAAATACCTACCTTTGCAGCTGCCTGCGCGCTGCATAATGGCCGCTGCCAATACCATATTAAAATATACACGAGGACAAAAGTAGCGATATCGGAGGCAAAATGGAGCATGGCTAATTTACTACACGTTAAATATTCGTAAATGGAGGAGGACGAAAAGTATATGCGCGAAGCGCTACGCGAGGCGTTGCTTGCTGCCGGCAAGGACGAAGTGCCGGTGGGGGCGGTGGTAACGCTCGGTAACCGCATCGTTGCCCGCGCGCACAACCTTACCGAAACGCTATGCGACGCCACCGCGCACGCCGAAATGCAGGCTATTACCTCGGCGGCGAACTTTATTGGCGGAAAATACTTAGCCGATTGCACGCTATACGTCACCGTAGAGCCTTGCCCCATGTGCGCCGGCGCGTGCTACTGGGCGCAGGTGGGGCGGGTGGTGTACGGCGCTGACGACCCCAAGCGCGGCTACTCAACGCTGCAACAAAACCTGCTGCACCCAAAAACAAAGGTTGCAAAGGGCGTACTTGCCGACGAGTGCAGCAAGCTGATGAGCGATTTTTTTAAAAAGAAAAGAAACACGTACTGAAATGAAGCTTTGGAACAAAGGTGTTGAACCGGACAAATTGGTAGAAAAATTTACCGTGGGTAAAGACCGCGAGCTCGACTTGCAGCTTGCCAAGCACGATGTAGCGGGGAGCATGGCGCACATCAAAATGCTGCAAAGCATAGGCCTGCTTACCCCCGACGAGCTGAGCGCGCTGCTCGGCGGGCTGGAGCAGATTGCGCTCGACATTGCCGCCGGAAGCTTTGCCATTGACCCCAACGTAGAAGACGTGCACTCGCAGGTGGAGCTGCTCCTCACGCAGCGCTTAGGCGAAGTGGGGAAAAAAATTCACGCCGGACGCTCGCGCAACGACCAAGTGCTGGTTGACCTAAAGCTCTTCTTCCGCGAAGAGATACGCCACATAGCCTCGGCTACGCAGGCGCTCTTTGACGAGCTCATTGCGCTAAGCGAAAAGCACAAGAGCGTGCTGATGCCCGGCTACACCCACCTGCAAATAGCCATGCCCTCATCGTTTGGCCTGTGGTTTGGCGCATACGCCGAGACCTTGGCCGACGACGCGCACCTGCTGGTTGCCGCGTACAAAATTGTCAACCAGAATCCCCTGGGGTCGGCGGCGGGCTACGGCAGCTCCTTTCCCCTCAACCGCGCTATGACCACGGAGCTGCTGGAGTTCGACGATTTGCACTACAACGTGGTTGCCGCGCAAATGAGCCGCGGAAAATCCGAGCGCGCGCTCGGCGCAGCCATGTCCGCCATAGCCTCCACGCTGGGGCGATTTGCGATGGACGTATGCCTGTACATGAGCCAAAACTTTGGCTTCGTCACCTTCCCCGACGCGCTCACCACGGGGTCGAGCATTATGCCGCACAAGAAAAATCCCGACGTATTTGAGCTCATTCGCGGCAAGTGCAACCGCCTACAGGCCGTGCCCAACGAAGTGGCGCTGCTGTGCGCCAACCTCCCCGGCGGATACCACCGCGACATGCAGCTGCTCAAGGAGATTATGTTTCCTGCCATCGAAGACCTGCTGTGCTGCCTAAAAATGGCAACCTTCATGCTACAGCATATTACCGTGAAGGAGAATATTCTGGAGGATGAAAAGTACAGCTACCTGTTCACGGTGGAGGATGTTAACCGAATGGCGCTCAGCGGCGTACCTTTTCGCGAGGCCTACAAAAAGGTTGGCGCGCAGGTACAGCAGGGAAGCTACAAGCCGGTAAAGACGGTGAACCACACGCACGAGGGCAGCATAGGCAACCTCTGCAACCCGCAAATTGTGGCAAAGATGAAGCGCACGCTCGGAGGTATTGCCGCTGACGAAAGCAAAGACAAAATAAAGTAAGATTTGCACCGGCAATTTTTTATTTGTCCGGAAAAACATCTAATTTTACGCCATTCTTATACAACCATAAAATATTTAGCATGTACAGAACGCACACTTGCGGCGAGCTTCGCCTTGCCGATGTTTCAAAAAGAGTAACGCTGGCCGGATGGGTGCAGCGCGTGCGCCGGCTTGGTGGAATGACTTTCATTGACCTGCGCGACCGCTACGGCCTTACGCAGCTGGCGGTAGACGAAAAAGCTCCCGAAGACATTCGCCTTGCGGTAGAGCAGCTGGGGCGCGAGTTCGTGCTACAGGTAGCGGGCGTTGTGGTGGAGCGCACCAGCAAAAATGCCAAAATCCCAACGGGCGAGGTGGAGGTATGCCTCGCCGAGCTGCGCGTGCTGAACGCCGCCGAGGTACCTCCGTTTACCATAGAGGACGAGAGCGACGGCGGAGAGGAGCTGCGCGCCAAGTATCGCTACCTCGACCTGCGCCGCAACCCGGTGAAGAGCGCGCTCATGCTGCGGCACCGCGTGGCGCAGGAGGTGCGAAGGTACCTCGACGCGCAAGGCTTTCTGGAGATAGAAACGCCCTTCCTCATAAAGTCTACGCCCGAAGGAGCGCGCGATTTCGTTGTGCCGTCGCGCGTGCACCACGGCGAGTTTTACGCGCTGCCGCAAAGCCCGCAGACATTTAAGCAGCTCCTCATGGTGGCTGGATACGACCGCTACTTTCAGCTGGTGCGATGCTTTCGCGACGAAGACCTGCGCGCCGACCGCCAGCCGGAGTTTACGCAGATAGACTGCGAAATGGCCTTTGTGGAGCGCGAGGATATTCTGCAAACCTTTGGCGGCATGATGCAGCGCCTATTTCGGCACGTGCTGAGCGTGGAGATAGACCACATCCCCCGTATGACCTACGCCGACGCCATGCGCGACTACGGCTGCGACAAGCCCGACGTGCGCTTTGGCATGAAGATACAGGAGCTGACCCAGCTGGTGCAGGGCAAAAATTTTTCGGTGTTCGACAGCGCGGCCTACGTTGGCGGCATCTGCGCCGAGGGCTGCGCAGGGTACACCCGCAAGCAGCTCGACGAGCTCACCGAGTGGGTAAAGCGCCCGCAAATTGGAGCAAAAGGGTTAGCGTACATCCGCCTTGCTGCCGACGGCGTAAAGTCGAGCGTCGACAAGTTTTACGCCCCCGACGAGCTCCGGCAGGTTGCCGCTGCGCTTGGCGCAAAGCAGGGCGACTTAATTTTGATTTTGGCCGGCGCAAAAAAATCCACGCTCAACGCCCTGTGCGAGCTGCGCCTCGAGGTGGGTGCCCGCCTGGGCCTGCGCAAGCGCGGCGAGTTTGCCCCCCTGTGGGTTGTTGACTTCCCCCTGCTTGACTGGGACGACGAAGCGCAGCGCTTTTACGCCATGCACCACCCCTTCACCGCCCCCCAGCCCGAGGATTTGCCGCTGTTCATGAACGGCGACAGGGAGGACTTGAAGCGCGTTCGCGCCAACGCCTACGATTTTGTGATGAACGGCGTAGAGCTCGGCGGCGGCTCCATTCGTATTTTCGACGCGGCCATTCAGCAGCAGATGTTCACCGTGCTTGGGTTTACGCCCGAAGACGCCGAGTACAAATTTGGCTTTCTGACCAACGCCTTCAAGTTTGGCGCGCCTCCCCACGGCGGCATTGCCTTTGGCTTCGACCGGCTGTGCGCCATGTTTGGCGGCTCCGACAGCATTCGCGATTACATTGCCTT
>JAIRXY010000206.1 GCA_031268055.1 Prevotellaceae bacterium
TCAGGAAAATAAAATTTGCTCCCGATGAGTCCGTAACTTCCGAAATAAACAAATCCACAAAAATACTACTCAAACAAATGAAAATTTCGATTACCTAAAAAATTAGGGTTTGAGATTAATATTTATTTTTCTCCTTATGTAATGGTATTTTATACTGTATTTTATTTACATATTGCTTACATATTGTATGGCTACAAATATAGCGAAAAATCGCCATTTTGCACAGACAAATAGAAATAGGGGTGGAATTAAAGCATATCTGCTGAAAAACAAAATTATGTAGCGTCAATCTGAAAGCCCATTTTTCTTGATTTGATGTTAATAAATACAAAAATGGTGGCTGTTCTTTTTGTTTTTTTCTGCATAAAATCGTTCTGGCATAGAAAAAGCATAAAACGGGGATTTTTGGCAACAAAAAGCTGTTAAAACAAACGATATTTTTTGACTTTCGATTTCAAATTCTGAGTACAGAAAACTTTAAGCATTTCTATGCTCCTTTTGTATTTGGTTAATTTAGTTGAACTTATATATCATCAACTATTGTTTGTCAATATATTTCGATGAAAAAACAGCTATATACAGGCGGAAGCGGTTAGCGTTAGTGATTTTCCGGATGCTGCTCTCTTTATCCCGTTTGATCTCTCCTTACTTGTCATCGAAAGCCGACATCCAAATCGCAGCGCGCGGGCAAAACCTACGCTGCGTAGCGCGCTGGCTACTTTTTCCGGCTCATTTTCATGATTTCTACGCCGCACTCAATAATCAACCCTAAGCCGTGCTTTTCGTTGTCGCCCACTGGGCGGTTGTAGTAGAACGGCAGGTCGTCGGTAATTCCTGTGCCGACGCAAACATCCAAGAAGCGCCCGTCGTCCGTAATTTTTGTGCCTTTCATGGCGTGCCAACCGTTTAGCGCAATGCTGCGGTAGGAATCGGCTATCCAGCCTTCGTTAATGGCTTTGGCCACGCCGTAGGTAAACAAAGCCGTTACCGACGATTCTTGGTAGGAATCGCTTTTATCAATCAGCTGACGCCAAAAACCCTGCCCGTCCTGATAGCGGGAGTAGCCCACAATTTGCCGCTCCAGCAGGGCTTTTAGGGCTTCCTTTTGGGGATGGGCGTCGGGCATTACGCTCAGCAGCTCGCAGGTAGCCAACGTTATCCAGCCGTTGGCGCGACCCCAGTAGGCTACGCCGTTGCGCCGGAGGTCGCTGTAGTAGCAGTGGTAGTAAAGCTGCTTGTTGGCGTCCCACAGGTAGCCGGCAATGTTGATAATTTGCCGTGCCGCGTCGTCAAGGTACTTGCTGTCTTGGGTGATGTAAGCCAATCTCGACAAAAACGACACTCCCATGTAGGCGTCGTCTGCCCACACGGTAAGCTGCCTCGGAAAAGTGCGACACAGCGTTCCGTCGGGCAACCGTTCTTGCCCCGAAGTAATGCGCACGCCTCCGTCCTCAAAATACTTTTTAAGGTCGGCGCTGGATTTTCCGGTCAGCTCGTACACATCAATCACCGCAGCGCCCATCGCGCCAAAGTCGTCCAGCTCTTTCATAGTCCAAAGCTGTCCGAACGGCCACGTGTGGTGCCTGCGGTCGTTGCGAAACGTTGCCTTAAAATACTCATAGTTGTCAAAGCCAAATGTCACGTGCTTTACGGCGTAGTCCACATACTTTGCTTCGCCTAAATACTGCCCCAGATGAATCATGGCGCGGTCGAGCACGCCATTGGAGTAGTGCCATTCGCCCAGCGGAGATTTAAACTTCACGTCTTCGCCCTTGGGAATATCCTTGACGCTAACGTACGTCTTGCCATCTTTTACGCCGACAAACTCGGTTATCGGCTGCTGCAAGATGTTATCGGCAATGCTTCTGAGCGCCTGCTCATCGGTTTTTTGCGCGCCCACGCGCAGCGCGGCGCAGGCAATAAGCGGAAGTAAAATAATCTTTTTCATGCTCGTAAAAATTGAAAGGGTAATTTTTGGTTTTCAGTATATTCATTGCATTTTTCAAAAAAAAAAAATCGATCGTCTACGGCGGTATTTTCGGTTTTGCCCAAAGTGGGCGGCTCCGCTCGCCCGCTTTAGGAAAAACCTCCCGCCTGCTTACTTTGAGCTGCAAACCAGCCGAAAGCCGAAGCAGGCGTGGCGATTGCTGGGCTTGTAGTTGCCACGGTAAGTCACGCGACAGCAGGACTCGCCATTGCCGCAATAGCCGCCCCGAAGCACGTGGTAGGAGCAACCGCTGCTATCATAGCAATCTTGGCACAACTCCCAAACGTTACCGGTCATATCGTATATCCCTATGGAGTTGGGTTGCCTTGTCCCTACAGGATGAGGGGAATTTCCTAAGTTGTCCTCATACCATGATACCACAGCGCCAAGCATATCGCTGCCGGCATACTCGTAGCTATCTCTGTTTGGCCCTCCTTTAGCGGCGTACTCCCATTCCGCCTCTGTGGGCAAGCGAAAATTGCCGCCGGTCTTGGCATTCAACTTTCGCAAAAACTCCTGAACGTCGTCCCAGCTTACTTTTTCTACCGGCCTGTTGGCGCCCTTAAAGTTAGAAGGGTTGCTGCCCATTACCGCCTGCCACTCGGCCTGCGTTACCTCATATTTTCCAATGTAAAAATCGCTCAGCGTTGCGCTGCCCTCAACGTAAACCATATTGTTAGGCGCGCGCTTTTTTGCCTCCTCCGCTCGTTTTTCTTCTTCCATTTCCTCGGTTGTTTTTCCGGCAATGTCTCCGGTAACGTACATGGCTACCGTTTGCTTTTCGCTTTGCGCTTGCGCCGCTACGCCAAACGCCAGCAACCCTAATGACAGTAAAGTAATTTTTTTCATGCAAATAGAGATTTTAGAAATTCTGAATGCTGGGTTGGGTTGGGGCAACCCACGGGTTGCCATGTCTTTACACCACATCACACGTCATGCTGCGTACCGACACCGCCTCCCCTGCTGGCGACAATTGTGGAGCAAATCGCAACCATTACACATTATTTATTTTGCATCATTAAAATGCGTTTACCTGTGAACGCCGCCGCCGCTGGATTGATAGATGTTAACGCTTTTGCATGCCAACTTCCGGATGTTGATATCCGCGCCGCTTGAAGCCGATAGCGAAGCTGCGCCTGCTTTTCCGCTTATATCAATATCAGCGCCTGACGAGGCAGTTGCTGTTAAGCCTCCCGACAGCTCCATGCTGATATTTATGTCGCTACCTTCGCCTGCCGACAAGCTACACTCGGTGGCTTGCAGCTTCTTTACATCGCAATCAGCGCCTGCCGATGTGGAAATACCGGCATTTCCGGCAACGGTCAGGTTGTCTATAGCCACGTCTGCGCCTGCCGATACAGCTATGCCAACGTTGCCGGCAACGGTCAGGTTGGCAATCTTGACATCGGCGCCTGCCGATAAATTTAGCTGAAACGAGCTGTCGCACTTCAAATTATCCGCATAAAAATCTGCTCCTCCGGATGCATCTACCTTGTAGAGCGCAGGAGCAGCAACAGACACCGTCATTGCATTACTTCCAAATACTCTCTTCCAAAAAGGTATTTTCATCCAGCCTTCGAGCTTGATAACAAGAGTTTCGCCTTCCACCTTCGTAATAATTTTACCGATGTAATCATCTTTAGCCTCTACTACAACGCTGTACGAATCGCTTTGCGTGTAGTAAACGTCAATACCATCCCTCGCGCTTATCTTGCTGAAGGATTCCGTTTTTCTGCTTTCCTTCGCTATCGTTTCGGTAGCGCATGTCGCAGTGAGGATGAACGCTGCGCAAATTACTGCCAATGGCATTAAATTTTTTTTCATCGCAATCAATTAACTTTAATAATGTCGGGTAAATAAAAAGTACAATGATTTTCCCCTGTCCTGTACGGCATTGAGCATTTTCGCATCTCTACAAGGCCACACGCCATGCGCCGCTAAATACCAACAGCAACAGCGTTAACTCCGGCTCTGCAAAATTGCCTTCACTCGCTTTACGGGGAGCCCTGTGAAGTCGGTAATTGCTTTAAGAGACATTCCCTTGTCGGCAAAGTTAAGAACAATTTCTGCGTAGGCTTTTTCCAAACCCCGCTTTTCACCGATGGCGATTCCTTGCTTTTTGCCGATGATAATTCCTTGCTTTTCGCCCCAAGCTTGGTAGCGCTCCCTCTCGAAGTCAATAGCTTCAATAATGTCGTCGTACTCTAATACGCTTTTGTGGTATGCTTCCATCTCTTTACGTGTTAACTTGTTTATCTGTGCTACGTCAAATAACCGCTGAAAAACGCTGCCCTCCTCCAGCGTTGGCGCTTCCTTTAAATGATTCATGTTTTTCAGGTAGTAAAGCCAATGGTCGATGCTGGTCTCCAGCTCGTCCGCCTTTTTCTGAAACTTGGGCAGCTCAATGGTAATGAACTGTAACTTGTCCGAGAACTGAGCATGGGTGTTCTCCTCCGTCAGGTATACTCTGCTGATAACCTGCTGCTTGTTAAGCCCCGCTACGTGCAGCCTAAAGTTCAAGAGCGATACCACGTAAACGGCCTTTAGCTTGTAGTCCCATTTTTTCCCCTTGGGCGCCTGATTGCGTATCAAAAAGGAGGAGAGAACAGCAGCCGCTCCGCAAAGTGTTTCTGCGGCGCATACTGCATCTCGACCAGAAAAAATTCGCCTCGCTCGTTGGTGCACAGCAGGTCAACAACGGCCTTGCGCTCCGACTCCCAATCCCCCAGCTGCTCGGTGGGGCGAAGCTCTACCTTAACGATGGGGCTATCCGGACGGACGGTGGCGTTCAAAAATGGAGGCAGCACTTCCAAATCGCTAAACAACTTTTTAAACCCAAAGTCCGTCAGCGGGTTTATGTACATGGCTCCTTTGGCTTTGCCTGTACTTTTACCGACAGGCTCGACGACGACTTTCTTTGTGGTGGTTCGCTTGCTCATAGTGTTGTTTGGTTTTCGTTGAGTTTTTTCGTTGACAATGAAACCGGTTGTATCCAGCAACAGCATACAAAAATACACTTTTTTTTGCAAAAACAAGAGAGGTGTTTTTTGAATTGAAATCCTCCGGTTGCCTCTCTGTAGCCTCTTTGTCTGAATCAGGATTTTCAGAATCTTGAGATTTGCCATTTCCCAATTTAGACTGATTGGCGGGATATGGTGTGGTGCAATGCCATCAAGTTAATGCATAGAATCGTAGCAATCAACAACATATTGAATTAATATTGCTGCAGAAAAACCCGTAGGACTTTAATGTAGATACCTCCCCGTACAAATGCAGCGCGAGGAAGGCGGGAAACGACAATAAAGGGTTGCCCATAAATGAAATAACGTAAATAGAGAAACTACCGGCTTCAATTTTTTACACCCCCACCCCGCAGGGACAGAATGTCGGTAAAAGTAAAACGCCCAAGCCACGCTGTTGGCAGAGGACTATATAAACCTGAACAACCGGCTCCACCTGATGTTGGCGGGAAATTTCCGGTCGGGGCTAAGCGAAAGCCATACAAACGAAGCCTTACCTACAATGTGGTCTTCGGGAACGTAGCCCCAAAAGCGCGAGTCGAGCGAGTTGTGGCGGTTATCTCCCATCATCCAGTAGTAGTCCATCTTGAATGTGTAGGTGGTTGCCTCCTCGCCGTTGACGAAAATTTTTCCATCTCGTTCCTCCAGCAAGTTACCCTCGTACACCTCAATGGCGCGGCGGTAGAAGGCGAACGATGCGCTGTCCAAAGCAACGGTAGCGCCTCGCTTCGGAATCCAAATCGGGCCGTAGCTGTCCTCCGTCCATGTCAAATCCTCGCGCTGCGGAAACACGCGCTGCATGTAGGCTTGTGGGTCGGTATTGTTGCGCTTCACTATGCCCTGCACGTTACCCAGCTTGCCTATTTTGTCGGCTTCGGATTGCGTGAGCGGCATCTCGTATACAGCGTACTGCGAGCTGTACATGCGGTCGGCCTTGGGAATCTTCATGTCGTCCAGCAGCCTTGGGTTGATAGTTGTGCCGTTGGTTTTCACAAGGTAGTTATGCTGCATTTGCGGGAAAAATTTTTGCGCCTTTCCGTTTACAAACACCTGACCATCTACTATTCGTATGGAATCTCCGGGTAGCCCGATGCAGCGCTTGATGTAGTTTTCGCGCTTATCAACAGGACGCGCAAGGATGGTGTAATTTTTCCAGATGCTGGCGCGGCCATACTGCCGCAGCAGCGCGTAGTAGCTTTCGTTTTGTCGCTCGGCCACCACCGTATCGCCTTCCGGAAAGTTGAACACCACAATATCGTCGTGCTTTATTGGCCGGTAGCCCTTGAGACGGCGGTATGGGTTTTTTATCCACTCCACGTACGACGGCGCGTAGCTCGTAAACGGCATGGTATGGTGCACCAGCGGCATGGCAATGGGCGTGTTGGGAATTTTGGGGCCGTAGGTAACCTTGCTCACAAAAAGGTAATCGCCCACCATCATCGTTTTTTCCATCGAGGAGGTAGGAATTGTGTAGGCCTCCACGAAAAAAAGGCGAATGAAGGTAGCCGCCACCACCGCAAAAATAATGGCGTCGAGCCACTCCAGAGCGACGTTGCGCTTTCTTTTCCCGCTGGCGTCTTTCTTTGGCTTCCAAAAAGCCCAGCGCACTTTTTGGGTGATGTATATGTCGAATACAACCAGCAACCCAAAGAGAAACCAGTAGTTCCCCAACCATACCACCCACAGCAAATACAGCAGGGCTACAAGCCCAAACTTAAACCAGCGGCTACACAAAAATTTCATAGATTTTCAAATTTCAGATTTTTCAATTCTTAATTCCTAATTCTTAATTTCCACAAGGTCTTCCATTCCGTAGTAGCCCTGCTTTCCTTTCAAAAATTCGGCAGCCATCACTGCTCCCAAGGCAAAGCCCTTACGGTTTTTTGCTGCATGGCTCAAGGTAATGCAGTCCACATCGGATTCGTATCGCACGATGTGCGTTCCGGGCACGCCCGCCTCGCGCACCGACACAATAGGCAGCTCGCCCTCCACCTCCGACGCTTCGTTCACCCACTTTTTTAGCGACCTCAACTCCGACATTATAGCTTCGGCTAAGGTAATGGCAGTGCCGCTCGGCGAATCTTTTTTTTCCGTATGGTGTATCTCCTCCATGCTTGGCCGGTAGCTGCCGATAGCATCCATCATGCCTGCCAAAATTTTGTTGATACGAAAAAAGATGTTTACTCCAACGCTGTAGTTTGAGGAGTAAAAAAAGCCGACCTTTTTTGCCTCGCACTCCCGCCGTACAGCTTCCTGCTGCTCAAGCCAGCCGGTAGAGCCGCACACCACCGAAATACCCGCCGCGAAACATTCGCGAATGTTGGCCGCTGCGGTCTGCGGCGAGGTAAACTCTATGGCTACATCGCACCCTTTCAAGCGTTCGGGCGTCAGCTCATGGCGGTTGTTTATATCAACAATGAGAGGTATCTTGTGGCCTCGCGACAAGGCGATAGCCTCAATTTCTTTCCCCATTTTTCCATACCCTATAAGAGCAATATTCATGCTTAATCCTAAATAATTTGCGCAAAAATACGCAATGGCACGCAATGAAGCTTACTCATTGCAGCTAATTTATACGAATCGGTGAACTTTAAAAGATATTCCTCACTATTTCCTCCACGTTATCGGCTTTGCCCATAGTGTAAAAGTGCAGCGCAGGCACACCTGCCTCTTTGAGCTCCCTGCACTGCTCCATGCACCACGCTACGCCCACCTTGCGCACGTCCTGCGGGTTGCTGCAACGCTTCACCTCGTTGACCAAAGCGGCTGGCAGGTCAATGTGAAAGATTTGCGGCAGAACGCTCAGCTGCCGGAGGGCGGAGAAGGGCTTTAAGCCCGGAATAATGGGGACGTTAATGCCGCTTTTGCGGCAGGCGCCCACAAAGTCAAAGTACTTCCTGTTGTCGAAGAACATCTGCGTAACGACGTACTCTGCCCCCGCCTCCACCTTTTCCTTCAGGCGTTGCAGGTCGGCTTCAATGTTGGGCGCTTCGCTGTGCTTTTCGGGGTAGCCTGCTACCCCAAAGCAAAAATCGGTGGGGGTTACATTTTTCAGGTCGGGGTTTAGGTAGCGCCCGTGGTTCATGGCTACCGCCTGCTGCAAAAGGTCTATAGCGTGAGCGTAGCCGTTTTTTTCCGCCACAAAATGCTTTTCGCCCTGCACAGGGTCGCCGCGCAGCGCCAGCACATTTTCGATGCCCAAAAAGCTGAAATCAATCAGCATATCCTCTACCTCGCTACGGCTGTAACCTCCGCAAACGAGGTGCGGCACCACCTCCACGCCGTACTTATACTTGATGGCAGCCGCAATGCTCACGGTGCCGGCGCGCCTTTTCACAACCTGCTTTTCAAAAAAACCGTCGGGACGCTCCCAAATAACCACCTCCGCCCGATGGTTGGTAATGTTTACGTAGGCAGGGTTGTACGGCATCAGCCGCTCCACCGTCTCGGCAATTTCTGCAAAGCTGGAGCCCTTGAGCGGAGGTACCAGCTCAAAGGTGAATAGCGTAGAGGACGATTTTTTTATGGCATCAATAACCTTCATAGGGGCAACAAAAAAAATTATGCCGCAAAGGTAGCAAAAGTTTCTACAATGTAAGCGCACGAAATTACGGGAGAAACATTTCCAAATTGCCGCTTTGTAGTAAAGACGTTGCGCGCAGCGTCTCCACCTTCGGGGATTTTCAGCGAGGCAGCTTATTAAAATTCCACCCAAAATGTACACCGTAACAAATAAAAATCTGTACCTTTGCGCTTTCAAAAATGCTGAGCTGAAAATAACGACAGAACAGAGCAGTAGCGAATAGCCACAGAGTAGATACAAAAATAATTCAAATTTTGCAGAAATTACAATGAATCCAATAAACAGCGCCGCGCCGCCGAAGGCAGTGGAAGAAGCATTGAAAGAATACAATGCATACGATAGCGATTGGGGAAAAGCGTACTTTGACAAATATAATAGCGGAGGTTTTGTTGTAGCCCACAAGCAACGAGTAGAACACTCTAAAGTAAGCAAGAATGAAAAAGTTAAATACGGCAAAGAGCTTAGAATGTCTACTGTATTTGCAAAGAGCGGCAAAGAAATCGTATTCCTGACCGAACCTCATTTCTGGTATAATGTTACCCCTAACCTGGCCTTAGGAAGTGAAATAGAAATCAGCAATAATTTCCTTACGAAAAATAAAGACAAGGCGTACATCAACCCTACAATAGCCGCTAAGTGGAACTTCTAAGATTTGTAAAACAATGAAAAATCTCCTCGAAAAAACGTTTAAGCTAACAGAGAATAAGACCACCATCCGCAAGGAACTTCTTGCCGGCCTTATTACTTTTTTGACCATGTCATACATACTGATAGTCAATCCAAGTATATTATCGACTACCGGTATGGATAA
>JAIRXY010000288.1 GCA_031268055.1 Prevotellaceae bacterium
AAAAAATAGAATTTTATTATTACATTGAAGAAGTATCAATGGAAATTAGTAGTTCGATTACTGCTATTTCTGTGGATAATCGGACATATCCAATAGACATTATCGCACCAGAAAACCTCCCTATTGGTTACAAGATGATTTTTCTTTTATTTTCTGATTATTTTAAGGGTCAAGTAGACGCTGCTCGAGAAACAATTAATATGCCGGAACTTGAAAGAGTAAAAAAGTTATTTAGAAATGAAATAGCCAAGATTATAGATAAAAAACTACCTCAAATTACGCAGAAAAATCAAGAAAGGAAACAGCGTTTGATAAATCGTTTTCCACATTTGAACGGTTATTTTGAAGTTGAAGGAATTGGTTACACCTCAGAAGAAGATTTATTGAAAAAAGCGCAAGAAAAATTTTTAAAGGCACAAAGAAAAATCTTGGGAGCTTCTCACTTAACAGATGAGCAATTTCAAGAATCATTGGAGTTGGCTTCTCGAACTCTAACCGAGTATATTTTATTTAGGCAAAATACCATCACTAAGCTTAAAAATATTGAAAAGAAGGATAAAGAATCTGTTTTTCATAAATTGATAATTCCCATGCGTGAACAATTTGAAGGTAAAAATTTAGAAGATGATTTATATCGCAATAATGTTTGGGTATTTGATGATAAATTTATGACTTATGATACAATATTAAGTGATACCGAAATGTCGGAATTAATCAAAATCATTACAGATGGAGAAGTTGTTGACAAAGATAATGGCAGACCTGATATTGCAATGATTTTTTCAGGAAATCCAAAAGATAAAGATAATAATAAGAAAGTTGATGTTGTTATCGTTGAATTAAAGAAAAAAGGACTTCCTGCCGAACAAAATTCAGTAGTTGAAAGACAATTAGAGCATAGGGCAAGAAAGTTGCTGCAATATTACAATAACAAAATCCAACAAATATGGTTTTATGGAATTGTGGAAATAGATGATGAGTATGAGTTGGATTTATTATCAGATTATCACAGACTTTACTCACAAGGAAAAGTTTTCTACAGGAATAAGGAAATAACGCTACAAAAAGAGCCGTTGATATCATTGCCGGTAGGGATATTCCTAATGGATTTTGATGCCGTTGTAAATGATGCAGATGCTCGTAATTCAACATTTTTGAATATTATCAAAAGTAAGTTCAAATAAAAAATGAGCGAATCCCATATCACCACCTACCTCCAATCCCTCTCCGCCCTGTACTCTCAGGGCATTACCACCGAGCATTCGTTTCGCGGGGCGCTGGAAACCTTGCTCAGCAGCATGACCGGTTTTGCAGCTGTGAATGAGGCTCAGCATATTGCCTGCGGCGCGCCCGACCTCACGCTTCTGAAAAACAGCATCCCTGTTGGCTACGTGGAGGCAAAAGATATTGGCAAAAATCTAAGCTCAAAGGACTACAAAAATCAATTTGAAAGGTACAAAAAGGCGCTCGACAACTTGATTATTACCGATTACCTGACCTTTCAGCTTTTTGAAGGCGAAAATTTTATTACTGAAATTTCCATTGGCAAAATCCTACTGGAAAAAATAGAGCCAATTCCCGGAAATTTTCCTGCTTTCATTGAATTGATTAGAACATTTTCGCAATACAACGGAAAATCAATTGCAAGCTCTAAGCAGCTGGCCGAATTTATGGCAGCCAAAACGCAGCTTTTGTCAGAGGTGATTGAAAAAACCATCCGCGACAGCGACGAAAGCAATACGCTGCACCAGCAATTAAAGGGCTTTCGCGAGGTGCTGCTGCCGGCTATGCGCAATGCGCAGTTTGCCGATATTTATGCTCAAACCATTGCCTACGGCATGTTTGTAGCGCGGTTGCAGGATAGCTCGAATGAAAATTTCACCCGCCGGTATGCCGAAACATTAATTCCAAGATCAAACCCATTTTTAAGAAACCTGTTTCACTACATTGCTTACGACCTCGACGAAAATATCCGCTGGCTTGTCGATTCGCTCGCCGACATGTTTAACTATGTGGATATTACCGCTATTCGCAAGGAATTTGAGAGTAAAGACAAAGACCCGTTTCTGCATTTTTACGAAGATTTTCTCACAAAGTACGACAAGCAGATGAAAAATGCAATGGGAGCGTACTACACTCCGATTGCAGTGGTTAAATTTATTGTGCAGGCGGTTGACGACATTTTGAAAAATGAGTTTGGCATTTCAAATGGACTGGCCGACAACTCAAAGGTAGCAATGGGGCATGCACCGCTGCTGCAAGAGTACCATAAGGTGCAAATTCTTGACCCCGCTACAGGTACAGGAACTTTTCTTGCCGAGGTGGTGCGAAATATTTACATGCATTTTGGAGGCAACGCCGGGATGTGGAGCGATTACGTAAAAAGGCATTTAATTCCGCGCCTCAACGGTTTTGAGATAATGATGTCGCCCTACACGATGGCGCATCTGAAGTTAGAAATGATTCTGCAGGAGCTTGGCTACAATGTAAGCAGCAGCAGCAGGCTGCAAATTTACCTCACCAACAGCTTGGAAAATCCAAAGAAAAGCGTAAATCCCATTCCTTTTGCCGGATGGCTGAGCAATGAGGCAATCGAAGCCGAAAAAATCAAAAGCAACGTGCCTGTGATGGTTGTTTTAGGCAATCCGCCGTACAGCGGCGAGTCCCAGAACAAGGGCGAGTGGATTTTGAAGCTGCTGGAAGGCTACAAAAAAGAGCCGACAGGAGGGCATTTGCAGGAAAAAAATCCCAAGTGGCTCAACGACGACTACGTGAAGTTTATCCGCTTTGGGCAGCATTTCATTGAGAAAAACGGCGAAGGCATTTTGGCGTACGTCAACAACCACAGCTTTTTGGATAACCCCACTTTTCGCGGAATGAGGCATAGCTTGCTGCAAGCTTTCGACAAAATTTATATATTGGATTTGCACGGAAATGCGAAGAAAAAAGAAACCGCGCCCGATGGCAGTAAAGATGAAAATGTATTTGATATTCAGCAGGGCGTGTCAATCAATATTTTCATAAAAACAAAAAATACCGTAGCGCATGATTGTAAAATTTTACACACAGATTTATTTGGCAAGCGCACCGAAAAATATTCCTTCCTGCTCGAAAATAACTTGCAATCAATTTCATGGACAGAGCTCACACCGCAAGCTCCGCAGTATTTTTTCGTCAATAAAGATTTTGAAAGTAGAGAAGAGTATGAAAAAGGTTTTTTGATAACCGATTTGTTTTCAGTATATTCATTAGGAATTTTGACTAAAAGAGATAACCTATCAATAGGATTTAGTAAAGAGGAATTGAAGAAAAACTTATTGTGTTTTTTAGATGAAAATAGCTCTATCAAAGATGTTTGCTCATGCTTTGATATTCCAATTATAGATAAAGATAAATGGAACGCTGAAATTTCAAGGAAAAAAACTAATGCAAATAATTTAGATTTAGATATCGAAGATATTACATATAGACCTTTTGACAAAAGAAAAGTTTTTTATAATGAATATTTTGTTGCTCGACAAAACAAAAAAGTACTAAGCAATTTTAAGCAACCTAATTGTGCCATTGTAATAGGCAGGCAGGGGCAAGCAGTGGGTAGCAATTTATGGGATATTGTTTTTATTTCGAATGATTTGATAGACCAAAATATTTTCAGGCGTGGCGGCGGTACTGTTTTCCCTCTTTACCTTTACCATAATAATTTCGGGCAAACGGAAAAAGTGGCAAACTTGAACGCGGCGATTGTGGCAGAAATGGCGGAAAGAACAAGGGGATTAATCCCTTTGTCAAATGAACAAATATTCGATTACATTTACGCTGTTCTTCATTCGCCCTTGTACAGAGAAAAATACAAGGAGTTTCTGAAAATAGATTTTCCGCGCATTCCGTATCCTGCAAATGCAGAGCAATTTGAAAAATTAGCGGCGTTTGGTGAGAAGCTAAGGCATTTGCACTTAATGGAAAATGTTGTGCCGCAACAAAATCTTGCAAATTTCCCCAAAGCAGGAAGCAATATAGTAGAAAATTCGTTTACCGAAAAATCCGGTAGCTACCACGACGGCAAAGTTTGGATAAACGGCGCGCAATATTTTGATAACGTTCCCGTTGCAGCGTGGAATTTTTACATTGGCGGCTACCAGCCTGCGCAAAAATGGCTCAAAGACCGCAAGGGCAGAACGCTGACATTCGAAGACGTTGAGCATTACCAAAAAATAATTTTCGTATTGAGCGAAACGGGTAAAGTGATGAAAGAGATAAATTTAACTTTGTAATTAAAATGGCATAACGCTCAATAAGCTAATGCAATTTCATTCTTCGCACCCGCGTAATCCGATGCTTGCAGAGGCGTGCTGCCGGAGGGGACTAAACGAAAGACAAATGGAAGCATTGCTGCTTTTTTAATCGCAAAAAGAAATAACGCCCTCCTTAGAAAAATTATTTCATACCCCCTCTACACGGCTATTTCCGCCCTTATTCCCGGGTAGGGGTCGTAGAGCTTGAGGTAAAAATCTTCGTACTTAAAGTCGAAGATGGAGGTTACGGCGGGGTTTATTACCATTGTTGGCAGCGCCAGCGGCTCGCGCTCCAGCTGCGTCCTGACCTGCTTTAGGTGGTTGAGGTAAATGTGGGCGTCGCCCAGCGTGTGGATAAATTCGCCGGGCTGCAAGCCGCACACCTGCGCCATCATCATGGTGAGGAGGGCGTAGGAGGCTATGTTGAACGGTACGCCCAGAAACGTGTCGGCGCTGCGCTGGTAGAGCTGGCAGGAGAGCCTGCCGTTGGCCACGTAAAACTGAAACAGGACGTGGCACGGCGGCAGTGCCATGCTGTCGACTTCGGCCACGTTCCACGCGCTAACGATGTGGCGGCGCGAATCGGGATTTTCCTTTAGCGACTTCACCACCTGCGCAATCTGGTCAATGTGCTGCCCGCTGGGGGCAGGCCAGCTGCGCCACTGGTAGCCGTATATGTGCCCCAAATCGCCGTTGGCGTCAGCCCATTCGTCCCAGATGGTTACGCTGTGGTCGTTGAGGTACTTTACGTTGGTTTCGCCCTGCAAGAACCACAGCAGCTCGTAAATGATGGAGCGGAGGTGCACCTTTTTGGTGGTGAGCAGCGGGAAGCCCTGCTGCAAGTCAAAGCGCATTTGGTGGCCAAAGATGCTGATGGTTCCCGTGCCGGTGCGGTCGGATTTTTGTACGCCGCTATCTAAAATATGCTGCAATAGCGCAAGGTATGGTCTCATGTTTTTGGTAAAGTCAACGAAAAAAAATTTATCTCCATAAAAAAATACTTAGCCTCCCCCTGCAACGCCGCTACCCGTGGCTGCTGATGCGGCAGATAGCCGGAATGTTGAGCAGGCGAATGTTGTACCGGTTAATGCTCACCAGGCCTTCGTCCTGAAAGGTGGAGAGCGTGCGAATAGCGTTGGGGGTGGTCATGTTGGCGAGGTTGGCCAAGTCGCTGCGGGAGAATCGGCCGCACAGCGTTTGGTAGTCATCCTCCATGCCGTAGGTGCTTGCCAGCAGCAGCAGCGAGTCGGCAAGGCGCGCCCGCAGGTGCTTTTGCAGCAGCGCCACCGTGCGCAGGTCGGCGTAGCCGAGCACGCGCGAAGCGTGCTGAAGCATGGCAAGGGCGAATGAGATGTTGGTTTTCATGAGCGACAGGAAGCACTCCTTCTCAATGGTGCAGACTAAGGAGGCCTCCAGCGCCTGCGTTGAAGCGCCGTAAGGCTCGCCGGCGCACAGCGCCCGAAATCCGAGAAGCTGGCAGCTCTGAATCAGGCGGATGATTTGCTCCTTGCCCAAAATGCCCTTCTTACAAATTTTCGCTTTTCCGGAGGAGAGGTACACTAACCCTCCGGGCATTTCGCCCTCGCTAAAGATGGTAGCGCCCTTCTTGTAGATGGCGCTGTGGGTATTGCGAATAATATGCGCCTTTTCCTCTTCCGAGAAAAAGGGGAACATTACGAAAAATCCTTTAGTTTCTTTATCGCATATCGTCAGCATACCCGTTGCCCGCTAAAAAAGGCCATTAATAACAGCGTCTACCCTGTTTATCACTTCGCTCAAATCTTTTGGGTTGTCCGAAAAGTTGATTTCGTCCACATCGATTATGAGCTTTGGGTAGCGGTACGACTTGATAAAATCTTCGTAGCGGTCGTTCAGGTTTTTGAGGTAGTCCAAGCGTATTCCCTCCTCGTATTCGCGGCCGCGCCGCTGAATTTGCCGCACCAGCGTGGGCACCGACGCGCGTATGTAGATGAGCAGGTCGGGGGGAGCAATCAGCGAGTTCATCAGCTCAAAGAGGTCTACGTAGGTGGTGTAGTCGCTATCCGACATGAGCTGCATGGCGTGCAGGTTGGCGGCAAAGATGCGGGCATCCTCAAAGATGGTGCGGTCTTGCACAACATCGGCCTTGCTCTTTTGGAGCTCCACTATCTGCTTAAAGCGCCGGCCAAGGAAGTACACCTGCAGGTGAAACGACCAGCGCTGCATGTCCGAGTAAAAATCGTACAAGTAGGGGTTATCGTCTTCAGTATCTTCGTACTGAACTTTCCACCCGTAGTGCTTTGACAAAAGGCCGGCAAGCGTAGTCTTGCCGCTGCCAATATTACCTGCTATTGCGACATACATAAGACAACATAAGTTTAGCATACAGCATGCGCCCATCCGTTAGCGTGAGCACAAGCCAATTGTATGATATTAAGAAACGCTAAAGTTAGGTATTTTTTTTCGTTCTGCAAAAAATTATTTTCACCAATGCCGTCTCCGCTAAGTACATATTACGAAATAGCAGCTTTAGCCTAAATTTTCCCTCATTTTTGCGGCTTATCCAAAAATAAAGTAATGAAATTCTCGTTATCTTTGAAAGAAAATTACCTTACTAAAAAAGTAACAGCAGCACGCTATGATGAAAAAAATCACGCTCGTAGCAGGATTTATCCTCGCCTGTTCTTCGGCCTTTGTATTTGCCCAGCAGCTACAGCCGCTTCCCGTTGACCCAAGCCTCCGCTACGGAAAGCTGGGCAACGGCCTCACCTACTACATTCGGCACAACGAGCTGCCGAAGGCAAGGGTTGACTTCTACATTGCCCAAAACGTAGGGGCTGTTCTGGAAGAAGACGACCAAAACGGCCTGGCGCACTTTCTGGAGCACATGGCCTTCAACGGCTCTACCCACTTCCCCGGCAGCTCGCTGGTTAGCTATCTGGAAGCTATCGGCGTAAAGTTCGGGGAGAACCTGAACGCCTACACCAGCTACGACCAGACGGTTTACAACATTTCCAACGTGCCCGCCGTCCGCGAAGGCATTGTCGACACCTGCCTGCTGATTTTGCACGACTGGTCGGGCGCTTTGCTGCTGGACGAGGCGGAAATCAGCAAGGAGAGGGGAGTTATTCGCGAAGAAATGCGCACCTACGGCGGCGCCCGACAGCGACTGAACGAAAAAATCCTGCCGGAGATTCTGCCGGATAACCCCTACTCCAAGCGCAACATCATTGGGACGGAGGCGGTGATACTTGGCTTCAAGCCGGAGGCGCTGCGCGCTTTCTACAAAAAATGGTACCGCCCCGACTTGCAAGCCCTGATTATCGTTGGAGACGTAGACCCTGCGCGCGTTGAGGGTAAGCTGAAGGCTTTGTTTACCGATATTCCGGCTCCGGTCAACCCCGCAGAGCGGATTTACTACCCGGTAGCAGACAACACGGGGCCGCTGGTGGGCATTGCAAGCGACAAGGAGGCTACCACGACAGCCCTTTCCGTCGCCTTCAAGCACAGCCAGCTCCCCAGGGAACTGAGGGGAACTATTGCCGGCCTGTCGATGAACTACCTCAACGCTATCATCTACGGCGTTATGGACGAGCGCATCAGCGAGCTGGAGCAGCAGGCCAACCCGCCTTTTGTGAATGCAGGCGTGAGGAATGACTTTTTTTTCAACACCGTAACGGTAGACGCTCTGTCGGGCGATGTTTACGTGAAGGATAACGACGTGGAGGGCGGGCTAAAAGCGATTGTCCGCGAAGCTGAGCGCCTGAAAAGGTACGGATTTACCGCCTCGGAGTACGAGCGCGCAAAGGCCAACCTGCTAACCATGTACGAAAGCGCCTTTAAGGAAAAGGATAAAACCCAAAACGCCAGCTACGCCAACGAATACGTCAACCACTTTACCACGGGCGGCTACATCCCCGGCATCGAAATGGAGTTTAGCCTAATGTCGTCAACCGCCAACCAGATTACGGTAGATGATGTAAACCAATTTGTTGCAGGATTGGTGAGCGATAGCAATGTGGTTATTGCCCTCACCGCTCCCGAAAAAGAAGGCTTGCGCCTCCCCACAAAGGACGATTTGCTGCGGTGGTACGCCGAGGCCAAGAGCGAAGACATTGCTCCGCCGGAGGAAGAAGCCAGCAGCGAGCCGCTGCTCAAGGAGCTGCCGGCGGGCGGAAGCGTTGCCTCCAAAGCCAAAGATAAGAACTTTGGCGCAACAGTTTATCGCTTGTCCAACGGCGTAACGGTGGTAGTGAAGCCAACGAAATTTAAGGACGACGAAATTATTATGCAGGCAACCAGCCCGGGCGGATCTTCGCATTTTCCCGAATCGGAAGAAGTCAACATCAAGCTGTACAGCCCCGTATCTGGCTTGGGCGGCCTCGGCAGCTTTAGCCGTACCGAGCTGAGCAAGGCGCTGGCGGGAAAAAAGGCCGCTGTAAGTCAGGATATAGGCTTGACGTACGAAGGGCTGTCGGGTTACTCCAGCGTAAAGGATTTTGAGGCGATGCTACAGCTGATTTACCTGACCTTTACCGCGCCAAGAGCAGACGAATCCGCTTACCAATCCTTTATTACCCGCACAAAGTCGCAGCTGGAAAGCGCAGAAGCCAACCCGGAAATTGCCTTTTCGGATACCCTGACAAAAGCGCTGTACGTCAACCCTGCTCACGCAAGGCGCCTAACGGCAGGCGACTTGGACAGGGTTAGCTACCAAACCATCTTGAGCTGGCAAAAAGACCGCTACGCCGACGCCAGCGACTTTACCTTCGTTTTCACCGGAAACGTCGACCAGAAAACGTCGAAGTTCTTAATTGCCAAGTATCTGGGAGCTCTCCCCTCCATAAAGCGGAGCGAAGATTACATCCCCGTCAACAGAGACCTCAACTCGGGTGAGATACAAAACAGGTTTAGCCAAAAAATGGAAAACGTCAAATCGACGGTGTACAACCTCTACTGGACAACGCTGGAGCCTACGCAGAAAAACCGGATTGTAGTGGACATGCTGCAACAAATTTTGCAGATTGTCTACACCGAAAAAGTGCGCGAGGACGAGGGCGGAACGTACGGCGTAAGCGTTTGGTCGCGCATCTCCGATTATCCGAAGGGCTTGTCACCGCTTCAGATTTACTACGAGACTGCGCCGGAGAAAGCCGCCTACCTCAACGAAATTATCCGCAAGGAGCTTCAGCATATCGTAAGCAGCGGCCCGCGCCCGGAAGACTTTGCAAAGGT
>JAIRXY010000012.1 GCA_031268055.1 Prevotellaceae bacterium
GATGAAGCCTGCACGTTGCTGATTTTTTCACCGTTCTTGCTTACTGTTTTTTCCGCTTTACGCTTGGCAAAGTTCAACATCGACGAGCGGCAGGCCACCTCCTTTTGGGGGTTGCCCACGCCGGCTAATGCGCTGTTTTTTGCATCAATTGCAATAATCTGTATGGACATTCCATTGGGAATATGGCTATTGCTGGCGTTGATAGCGCTGTTCTCTTTTTTGCTTGTTTGCGAAATCCCTATGTTTTCGCTCAAAATAAAAGGTTCCTTGTCGGCAAAATACACGCTACAGCTTGTATTTTTGCTGCTGTCGGGGGTAATTGTGCTGCTCTGCCTGCTGTATTCCGTGCCGGTATTTGCAGCATTTGCGCCTATTATCCTGCTCTACATTTTGCTAAACGTAGCGGCGTGGATACGAAAGCTTATAGCGCGTAATGCTATATGAAAAAATCTGCTTGTTACAATTAATTAAATATTTGAGAAGAAAAATGAAAAGAAAGCTGTTAATATTTATGTCGCTAACATTTGCTGTGGTAATGCTTGCATTTACGCAGCAAAGTAAAGCAACCCAGCCGGCAGCCTATACCGAAGGGCTTGCGCTGCTTGAGCAAAAAGATTATGCAAATGCAATTGCTAAGCTTACTTTAGCCATTGCCGAGCAAGAAAATTTTGCCGACGCCTACTATCAGCGGGCTGTAGCCAACGAAAAAAGCGGCAACAGCAGCGACGCGCTGGATGATTACACCAGGGCCATAGAGCTGCAACCTACGGCCACTTTCTACTTTTCCCGAGGGCGGTTTTATCAGGAGCTCGGCAGCTTTACCGAAGCCGAAGCTGATTACACCGAAGCCTCAATGCTCAACCCTGATATGTCTGAGGCGCACTACTACAGGGGCGCTATCAACTTTCTCTCCGAATCGTACCATGCTGCCATTGAGGAGTATACCCACTGCATTGCTATTGATTCCCTGCACGCCTACGCGTATAACGACCGCGGGAGCGCAAACCGCCAGTTAGACCGCTATAAAGAAGCCTTATCCGACTATACGGCAGCCATTAAGATTGATTCAACGCTGGATTTTCTGTTCAGCAACCGCGGTACTACCTATCGGCTTATGGAAAAATACGACGAAGCTATTAACGACTATAACGAAGCCATTAAGCTCTCTCCACGAAGCGCTATGCTGTACAATAATAGAGGGCTGGCAAAGTTAGGAAAAGAGGACTACGAAGGCGCGTCGGCAGACTTTTTTGCGGCTAAAAGATATAACCCGAACTACTTCCGTGCATTCAACAACATGGGGAATGTTTACTACAGGCAAAAAAAATATGCCGAAGCGCTGGTTGAATACGATAAGGCGCTTAAAATAAATGATAAATTTGGGCAAGCATTCCTGAACAGAGGTATTGTAAAAGAGATGCAGCGTAATGACGAGGGCGCTTGCGCCGACTGGCAAAAGGCTGCCGAGCTGGGCGTATCGACAGCAAAAAATTACGTTTCGGCACAATGCAAATAGCAATTTGACCAATATATTTAGTATTCACAAAAACCTTAATTATAAAGTTCACATGAAACAAATTAACAATTACATACTAATTGCTTTAATGCTTTTATGTACTAATCCTGTTTTTGCTCAGCTGCAAAATGTAGAGTTTGAAAGAAAAAATTTTTCTAACGATAAAAATGGGTTAAAAAAAGCAAAGGAACAGCTTGAATTTGGGAGAAACCACTACGATAAAGGTTTTCCTTCGCACAAAGTAGCGGCCTTGCCATACCTTTTGTACGCCAACAACTTCAACCCAAACAATGCCGAGCTTAATGTTATGATTGGAGACTGCTATCTGCGCTCAACCGATGATAAAGAGCAGGCAATAAAATATTTAGAAAAGGCTACGACGCTACCTTCGCCGCTAAAGAGTAGGGCATACGAGCTGCTGGGAGAAGCATACCACCTAACATACGACTTTGATAAAGCAATTCAGCAGCTTACCCTCTGCAAAAAGTTTTTGGATACAAAGGCTAAAACCTATAGAGACGACTTGAAGCGCGTAAACAAAAGAATTGCTGAGTGCGAAACAGGTAAAAAGTTGTTTAAAAACCCTGTGCAAGTATTCATTGACAACCTTGGCAACGTTGTCAACACCGTTTACGCCGAGTATGGGCCAATCATCACAGCAGATGGCTCAACGCTCTACTTCACCTCTTTGCGCCCTAATGAGAAGGGAAATTCCTTTGAGACCGAAGCCTCTTTTAACGAAGAAAATTATACAGAGGACATATACGTAACCTACCTCAAAAATAGGAAGTGGTCGCTACCTAAAGCTCTTGGCAGCCCTATCAACACACCCACTAACGATGCCATAGCAGGTATTTCTCCCGCCGGCGACATTATGTTCGTGTTCCTGTCGGAAAATGGCGGCGATTTGGGCTATACTACCCTTAACGGCAATACATGGATGCCGCCAAAATCCTTGGGCAACGCTATTAACTCGCCGGCGCACGAGGCAAGCGCCTCGCTTTCGCCCGACGGACGAACACTATACTTTGTTAGCAACCGCGACAACGAAATCACCGGTAACCACCAAATATACTACTCCAACAGGGATGTTGACGGAGCATGGACGCCGGCTAAGCCCATAGGAGCGCCGATTACTTCGGGCTACGATGAGCGAACGGTATTCATGCATGCCAACGGAAAAACCCTCTACTTTAGCTCTAATGGGCACAACACTATGGGAGGATACGACATTTTTCGCTCCGATTTTGAAAAAGGACGGTGGACTACCCCTGTTAATATGGGATACCCTATTAATACACCGGAGGACGACCTGTTCTTCATGCTGAGCGCCAGCGAACGCTACGCCTACTTCTCTTCGTTCAGGAAGGGAGGGGTAGGGCTGCATGACCTCTACCGAATAGTTTTCATTGAGAACAAGCCTGTCATTAATGTCTCGGAAGACAACCAGATTGCCTACATGCAGAAACCTTTGGCCGAAGTTTCGGTAGAGAAAAAAGTTATACCGCCTCCCACTACTGTTGCCGTTGCTGCACCTGCTAGCGTAGTTGTTACCTTGTTCAAAGGTGTTGTAACGGATGCAAAAACACACAAGCCCCTTTTTGCCAGCATAGAAATTACCGACAACGATTTAAGCAAGGTTGTAGCTTCGTTTACCACAAACTCGCAAACAGGGTCTTACATGGTAGTGCTGCCTTCGGGTAAAAACTACGGCTTGGCAGTTAAGGCCGAGAATTACCTCTTTCACTCTGAAAATATTGACGTGCGCGAGCATGCCGAATATCAAGAAATCTACAAAGAGGTGGAGCTGAACGAAATAGTGGTTGGCGCTAAAATTGTGCTGAACAACATCTTCTTTGGATTTGGGAATGCGGAGCTCTCCGCAACCTCTATTATGGAGCTTAAGCTCATGGTGACGCTGCTTAACGACCAACCTTCGCTACGCATTGAAATTTCGGGGCACACCGATAATACAGGCGCTGCCGAATTTAACAAAATGCTTTCCGAATCGCGCGCCAAAGCAGTTGTTGACTACCTTGTGGAGGCCGGAATTGCTGCTGACCGCCTAACTTTCGTTGGCTATGGATTTGACCAGCCCATAGAGCCAAATACAACCGCCAAAGGACGTGCAGCAAACCGCCGTACCGAGTTTAAGGTGCTGGAGAATTAGAGCCGCCGCAAGGCGTAAAAATTGGGTGAAAAAAGAGAGGGGAGCCAGCTGTAAAAAGTAGCTCCCCTCTCTTTTTTTTTCTTTTTTTGTATGTGCTTCTACGCTGCTTTGTTGTCAAAAGCTTGCGACAGCTTGTTTTGAGCGTATTCCTTGGAGATGTGCAGCTGTCCACCCTTGCTGTTCTGAGCGCTGTTTTCGTCGGGAAGCTCGTACATGGCGTCTATCATAAGTTCTTCGCAGATGGCGCGAAGGCCGCGTGCACCGAGCTTGTGCTCCATTGCCTTATCCACAATGTAGTCCAGCACATCGTCGTCTATGGTGAGCTGTATGTTGTCCATTGCAAACAGCTTTTTATACTGCTTCACAATGGCGTTTTGGGGGTCGGTAAGAATTTTTCGTAGCGCCTCTCTATCGAGCGGGTCAAGGTGGGTAATCACCGGCAAGCGACCGATAATTTCGGGAATTAGCCCAAAGTGGCGTAGGTCGGTTGGGGCGAGGTACTTGAGTAGCCCGCTTTTGTCTACTTTGCTACGCTTTTCTGCGGCCTCAAAGCCAATCATGTTGGTGTTGATGCGGCGCGCTATAATTCTGTCTATCCCCTCAAAAGCGCCTCCGGCGATGAACAAAATATCCTTTGTGTTGACGGGAATCATTTTTTGCTCCGGATGCTTGCGGCCACCCTGCGGCGGGACGTTCACCACCGTACCTTCGAGCAGCTTGAGCAGCGCCTGCTGCACGCCCTCGCCTGACACGTCGCGCGTGATGGAGGGGTTGTCGCTTTTGCGCGAAATCTTATCTATTTCATCAATAAAAACAATCCCTTTTTCGGCAGCGGCAACGTTGTAGTTGGCTACCTGAAGCAGGCGCGTGAGGATGCTCTCTACGTCTTCGCCTACGTAGCCTGCCTCGGTGAGCACGGTAGCGTCGACGATAGCAAACGGCACTTTCAGTATTCGCGCAATGGTGCGCGCCAGCAGCGTCTTGCCGGTGCCCGTTTCGCCTACCATGATGATGTTCGATTTATCCAGCTCCACATCCTCCGACGGTATGCTACCCTGCCGGATGCGCTTGTAGTGGTTGTACACCGCTACCGAGAGGTACTTCTTGGCGTCGCCTTGCCCGATAACGTACTTGTCGAGAAACGTTTTTATAGCTTGAGGGCTGGGTGGATTCGGTATATTGGCATTGAATTTGTGCTGCGATTCCGGCTGCGATTCTTGCTGGGGATTTTCTCCGTTCAACGCCCTGTAAACGTGCTGTACGCAGGTATCGCAAATGGCGGCAGCGCCTTTGCCTTGTATAAGGTGTTCAACATGACGAATAGAGCGTCCACAAAATGAGCAATGCTTGAGTTCTGCCATTTTCTTACTTTTTCTTTGCCATTTTTACCAAAATATTGTCGATGATGCCGTACTCCTTGGCTTCGGAGGCGCTCATCCAGTAGTCCCTGTCGCTGTCTTTTTCTATCTGCTCCACAGGCTTCCCCGAGTGCTGGGCGATAAGGCCGTAAAGCTCGTGCTTGAGCTTTACAATTTCCCGTGCGGTAATTTCGATGTCCGAGGCTTGCCCCTCGGCGCCACCCGTAGGCTGGTGTATCATAACGCGCGAGTGGGGTAGGGCGGTGCGCTTACCCGCCGCGCCTGCGCACAGCAGCACAGCGCCCATGGAGGCCGACATGCCGGTGCAGATGGTGCCCACGTCGGAGCTAATCAGCTGCATGGTATCGTAAATGCCCAAGCCCGACGAAACGGAGCCCCCCGGCGTGTTGAGGTATAAGCTGATATCCTTGCCCGAATCGTTGTTGGAGTCCAGAAAAAGCAGTTGCGCCTGTATGATGTTGGCTACATCGTCGTCGATGGGAACGCCAAGAAATACGATGCGCTCCATCATTAGCCGCGAGAACACGTCCATGCTGGCTACGTTAAGCTGACGCTCTTCGATGATGGTAGGGTTGATGTAGCTGCCGTAAATGCTGCTGTAGCGGTGCAGCGTCATGCTGTTGACGCCGACGTGCTTTACCGCGTATTTTTGAAAATCATTCATGGAGAAATTTTTTTTAAGATTCTAAAGACCGGATTATAGCGCAAAGAAGTAGAAGAAACAGAGATGATATATATCCTAAGTTTTTTTCAGCTCAAAGATTCAGGATGCTATATTATTTCATTGAACTGCTTGTTGCTTACTTCTTTATGCTCAATGGTGGCGGTGTTGCGAATGTACTCTACCGCCAGCGTTTCGATGGTATAGTCGACAATTTGATTGCGTTCTTCGTTAGAACGTTCGAGCGTGCTTTGCGCAAATTCAGTCAGGCGTTCTTCGTTCATGCTACCAATTCCGTACATGGCGAGCCGCTCCAGCACTACTTTTTTTGCAGTATCTAACAGGGCTTCCTCCGTTACTTCAATGTTTTGCTGCTGTAGAATGTGCTCTTTAATGAGGTTCCAGCGTAGTATGCCAGCAATGTGTGGAAATTCTTTCTCCGCCTCTTCTTCCGTCATCTTTCCATCGGAGCTATATGCTAACCAGCGCTTTAGGAAAACTTCGGGCAGCTCAAGAGTTACTTCTTGCAGCAGCGTGTTGCGAACGTCAACTCTAAAGCGGCGGTTGCTCTTGTTCGCCAGCTCGCTGCCCATGTCGCTTTTTATCCTGCTAACAAATTCTTCCTCGGAGGTTATCACATCTTTGCCGTATACGGAGTCAAAAAATTCTTGGTTGATTTCGGACGGCTCAACGCGCGTAATTTCTTTAATGGTTATCGTGAAAACAGGGTCTACTTCTGCCAGCTGCTCTGTGGGAATTTTGAGAAACGCTGCGCAGTCAACGTCGTTGGTAAGCATTTTGCGCACATCTGCCTCTACGGAGGCGCCTACGGAAAGCCCCAGCAGCGCTTGCTGCTCGGCCTCCGGAATTACCTTTAGCGAGAGCATGGCTTTTTCTACGGTGAGCCCCTTCTCGCCACTTTGCGCGAGATCAACTATTACGAGGTCGTCGCTCCCGATTTGCTCTGCGCTCACCGTTTTGCCGTAGTACCTTCGATAGGCGTCGATGCGCGCTTGTACATCCTCGTCCGGAATGGTGATGGTGTAGTAGGGAATTTTGATTTCACTGCTTACGGTTAGGTTTACTTTAGGCGCTAAGCCTATCTCGTACTTGAACTCGAAATCGGTTTGTACGCTAAGGTCAATTGAAGGCAGCTCGCCGCTGGGTATCGGCCTGCCAACGGTGTAAAGGTGATTATCGTTAATGTAGTTTCCGACAAGGTCGCTCACCAGCTTAAATATTTCGTCGGCAGCTGTCGGATTTTGGTACATTTTTTTTATCAGTCCCATAGGCACCATGCCCGGGCGAAACCCCGGCATCTGCACTTTCCGACGGTAGTCGCGGAGCTTAGCCTCCACTTTGCTTTCGTAGTCGACTTTTTCTACTGTCACGGTCAACACCGCGTTAAGCGCGTCTATGTTTTCTTTTACAATGTTCATTTTACCTTTGAATAGTTATCCGTTCTTGACTTCAATTGAGGTGCAAAGGTAATATTTTTTTGGACAATGCTCAAAGCGTAAGGAAGTATAATGCAGTTTCAAACTTTAAGTATAGCTAATAAAAGTGAGTGTACCCCTCAAATTGTACCAGAGGGAGTAAAATACAGGCGATAGCAGCGCGCTCGGCGGATTTTTTTTACAGCAGCCCTTCGTCGGCGTAGCTGAAGTAGCGGCTACCTGCGATAATGATGTGGTCGGCCAGCTGGATGTTGATGAGCGCGGCGGCCTCCTTGATTCTTTTCGTGATGTCGTTATCATGCGCGCTGGGCTTGGCGTTGCCCGAGGGGTGGTTGTGCGCCACGGCTATTACCGACGCCAACTTTTCTATGCAGGGCTTCAGGAGCATGCGCATATCTACCGACGTGTTGTCCACTCCGCCTTGCGCAACCTTTTGCGCGCCAATGATTTTGAGGCGCGTGTTGAGCATGAGCACCCAGAACTCCTCGTGCGGCAGGTCTGTCAGCATGGGGGTGAAGTAGCTTGCTATGTCGTGGCTGCATTGGAGCGAGATGCGCTCCGGCGTTTCGCTCTGCTTGCGCCGCCGCCCCAGCTCCAGCGCGGCCACTATGCCTATAGCTTTGGCCTCGCCAATTCCCTTGAGCTGCTGCAAGTCTTTCACGCTGAGTTTCCCCAGGCTGTTCAGGTTGTTGTCGGTGAGGGCAAGCACGCGCTTGGCCAGCTCCACCGCCGTTTCGTTTTGCGTGCCGGTGGCAATGAGTATGGCCAGCAGCTCGGCGTCGCTTAGGGCGGCTATCCCTTTTTGCAGCATCTTTTCGCGCGGGCGGTCTTCCTCTGCCCAGCTTTTGATGGGTAGCATTTTATGAGTTGCGGTTAAACAAGCAAAGCAACCCTTTTGAGGAGGTTGCTTTGCCCGCTTGGTTCATGAAATAATGAAAAAGAAAAAGAAACAGAAAAAATTATAGGCGGTTGTTGCTTCCGAGCACGTTTACAATTTTGTGCTTGTAGAGCTCCTTTAGCCCGTCGCGCGCCGGCCCTAAGTACTTGCGGGGGTCGAACTCCGCCGGCTTGGTGGCAAACACTTCGCGCACGGCAGCCGTCATTGCAATGCGGCCGTCGCTGTCGATGTTGATTTTGCATACCGCCGACGTTGCCGCCTTGCGCAGCTGTTCTTCGGGGATACCAACGGCGTCTTTCATAGCGCCGCCATACTTGTTGATAACTGCCACCAAATCTTGCGGCACGCTCGACGAGCCGTGCAGCACGATGGGGAAGCCCGGAATACGCTTTTCTATTGCCTCCAGAATGTCGAAGCGTAGGGGGGGAGGGATAAGGATACCCTGCTCGTTGCGCGTGCACTGCTCGGGCTTGAACTTGTTTGCGCCGTGCGAAGTACCGATGGAGATAGCCAGCGAATCAACGCCTGTTTTTTTCAGAAAATCCTCCACCTCTTCGGGTTGGGTGTAGGTATGGTGTTCGGCCGACACTTCGTCCTCTACGCCTGCCAGCACGCCCAGCTCGCCTTCTACCGTAACGTCGTACTTGTGGGCGTACTCCACCACTTTTGCGGTGAGCGCCACATTTTCCTCGTAGGAGTGGTGCGAGCCGTCAATCATCACGCTCGAAAAGCCATACTCTACGCAGCTCTTGCAGAGCTCAAACGTATCGCCGTGGTCGAGGTGGAGCACAATGGGGATGTTTACCCCCAGCTCCTTGGCGTATTCAACCGCACCTTGCGCCATGTAACGCAGCAGGGTCTGGTTGGCATACTTGCGGGCGCCGCTCGACACCTGCAATATAACCGGTGATTTTGTTTCGACGCACGCCTGAACAATGGCCTGCATTTGCTCCATGTTGTTAAAGTTGAAAGCCGGAATAGCATACTTGCCTTCCATAGCCTTCTTGAAAATCTCCCTTGAGTTTACAAGGCCTAAGTCTTTGTATGAAACCATATCGAAAATTATAAATTAGAAGATAACGATAAAACTCTCTGCAAAGGTAGAAAAAATTTGCAACTACGCTTCACAAAATCAGCAAAAAGATTGCGTGTGCGCAAACGGCATTTTTTTCTAAGCGCTATTTTACAAGGTTTAGGCCATGCTCCGGCGTACAAGGGCTTTGTTGGACGGGAAAAATGTGTACCTTTGTGCCCCCCGCGGCTTCAAAACATTTGGCGGGGCTTTATAGGATTAATGAAGAATTTTACTCAAGGCAAAATACTTCCCCAGCTCATGTCGCTGGCGTTGCCCATCATGGGCACCGGCTTGGCGCAGCTGGCCTACAACTTTGCCGACATATTCTGGGTAGGGCGGTTGGACAGCAAGGCGGTTGCCGCTGTTTCCATTGCCGGCTTCATTGCGTGGATTACCTTTTCTATTGCCTGCGTTACCAAGGTGGGAGCAGAGGTGTGCATTGCGCAGGCCATAGGGCAGCGCAAGCTGGTAGCGGCGCGCCAGCTGGCGGCGCACTCCATTACCATGTCGGTAATCATGTCGGTGATTACGCTCGCCCTGCTGCTCACGTTTATGCGGAGCATCGTTGGACTTTTTGGTTTGGAGGAGGGGATAAGCGAGCAGTGCATTGAGTACGTAAAAATTATGGCCTACTGCATGCCCTTTTGGTTTTTTGCGCCTACATTTTCGGGCATATACAACGCCACGGGAAATAGCCGAACACCTTTTATTGTTAGCGCCATAGCCATTTTAATCAACATTGTGCTCGACCCATTTCTCATCTTCGGCATTGGCTTTTTCCCCGCGCTGGGCGTTCGGGGCGCGGCCATTGCCACCGCTACGTCGCTGGTAGTTGAGTTTCTCATTTTCGTAGCGCTGCTCCTGCGTCCGTCAACAACTCCCATTGCCGGCTTTAGGTTTTTCACGCCGCTCAAGCGCAACCTTTCGCTACGGCTGCTCAAGGTGGGCGCTCCGGCTTCGCTGCAAAGCGCCCTGTTTGCCTCTTTTTCTATGGCGCTGTCCACCATTGCCGCGTCGGTAGGAGGGCATGTAGGGGTGGCGGTGCAGGGTGCAGGGTCGCAGATAGAGTCGCTCTCGTGGATTACGGCAAACGGCGTTTCGACGGCGCTGGGGGCCTACATCGGGCAGAACTACGGCGCGTGGAAGCTGGGGCGCGTAACGAAGAGCTTCGTTGCCGGAATAAGCATTGTGTCCGTTTACGGCGCGCTGGTGGGCGCATGCTTCATGCTGTTTGGGCGGGAAATTTTTGAGCTGTTTATTCCCAACGATAGCGTGGTGATTGAGGAAGGCGGGCGCTACCTGTACGTTTTTGGCATATCGCAAATGTTTTTGTGCGCCGAGATTGCCTCGTGCGGCGCTTTCAACGGGCTGGGAAGGAGCTACTA